>DATLKS010000210.1:0-1770 GCA_035538255.1 Terriglobales bacterium | reverse complement strand
GCAAGTAAAAACGCCGAGAGAGCCGGATCCCAGCGCATGCTCTGGCCACCGAGTGCCGCGGGCCACATCAGGTTAAGCACTGGAGTCGCATGCACTTCGATCTCGACCGGGCCTCTGCTTTCTACCGAATACGTCAGTATTGCGCTCGGCCGGTCCAACGGAACAAAGAGTTTTTCGCGCACAATGAATCCGGGCCCAAGATATACCCGTGTTATCGCTTCCGGCGCATAGTCGATACGGGCAATTATTGTCGAACCATCGATCGCCGACGTGGCCCCTGCTATGTGAAACGCTACCCGGTAATCGCGGAATATCTGAGCCGGATAGACCCAGGCTTCGAGACCCCGTGCCGCGTATCCTTCGAGCAGCGCCTGACGTCCATGCACCGCGAGAAAGCGCTGCGGCGTCGCGACCGCCTCGGCCAGCGATGCCGGCGGATCGTTCTCGTTATTCAACGAGCGCTGTTGCGAAACTCCCACTCCTGAAAGCAACAGGCAAATTGCGGCACCCTGCAGGCAAAAACGCAGTAGCGCGGGCAAAGCAAGCTCCGGTTTGCACAACGGTCGAGTCAAGGGGGCATCACCTTACCAGGAAAACTGAACAACTTTCGAACGATAGCCGTTGCCTTCGGGAAAGGTGACGGTAACGGGTCGCGAACCGTTGATGAGTTCTCCGAGGTCAGCGCCCTCCGCGCGAACTCTTAGGTCAGCCGCATTCTCCCGCAGTTTGAACCTGTACGTTTGCCCGCACCTTCCTGAAAGAGTTAACGTACACTCCCGCTCTAAGCATCGCTGGTCGAGCACTTTCAATTGCTGCGTCTCTGCGCCAAAAGCCGGAAGCCCGTCGGCAGGGACAAACTCCACGGCGGGAAGAGGGATGCGGATTTCATTGCCCACGATCTTCGTTCCTGGAGCCTCTGACCTCAAATGCATTCCCGACGGCGCATGGATTGCCTCCACCACCAGTTCCGATTCATGGCGCGCAAAGTGAAGATCGAATTCTGCATTTCCGTAAGGAATGTTGTGCACTGTAGCTTCCGGCCAGTCGGAGGGCAGGTGAGGCGTTACGCTGAAGGTGCCATCGGGCAGATTCCATTCCAACCCGAACAGACCCCGAACCACAGGGGAGATGACCATGGCGGACGACCACAGCTGATGCGCAGTGCTCCGCCCAAGAGGTTCAAAAAAGCGGCCCGAGAGTAATTCCGTGACGTTGCCCAGATCCTGCGACCAGGTCAATTCAGCATTCTGCATCAGGTGCGCATAACCCGAAAGAGTGTGTCCGGTTCGATATTCCGCGACCGCAACCCAGCCGGTAAACAGCGGCCATACCGAGCCCTGATGATAGCTGATCGGGTCGTAGAAACTCGTCTGATCGCTCAACAATCGCGTTCCCCAATCGGTCGAGAATTCATCCGATGCCCAGCGCGACAACATCGCATCCGCATGCTGCAGGGAAAAGCCGCCATCCCACCAGGCAACGGCCGGGAAGATGGTAGCTGTCGAATCAACTGCGCCGCGACCATTCCAGCTGAACGCATAAAACTTCGAGTCCGGTAGAAAGTAACTTTCCTCAATCCGCGTGGCCAGTTGCGCAGCGCGTGCCTTCGCTTCAGCGGCCTCCTGATCGTGTCCTGTAATCCGAGCCAAGTTTGCCAAGGCAAGGCTCGCCTGTTCGTCTAATACGGCCAGATAGATTTCCTGTCGCGGCATGGCAGGCACCCACGACTCTACCCAGGCCGTGCCGGAAGCGTTGTCATAGATTCCGTCG
>DATLKS010000209.1:0-3597 GCA_035538255.1 Terriglobales bacterium | reverse complement strand
GTCTTCAACTCCGAGTGGAGTTGACTGCGACCAAATGCGGAACATCGCTTCCGCCGCTAATTATCACTGCCCGGAACCAGTTCTCATGATTGTCGGTGGCAAACCTCCCCACCGAGTGCACCTTCGAATCTTCGTTTTTAGACGGGCGATTAGAGACGCAGTGCCACTTGAATTTGGGTAAGCGTAGGCCTGAGGCCGTCTGGACAGCTTGATGGCGATGGTTTAAGCGGCTCGGGATGAATCTTCGGTTGGTTCCGCGGCGAAATTCCAGGGCAACAGTTCATCGATGCGGTTGATTGGGTGTTCCGCGATGCGAGACAGAACGTTTCGCAGATAACTCTCCGGATCGATTCCATTTAGCTTCGCTGTTCCGATCAGGCTGTAGATCGCCGCGGCACTCTCGCCACCTCTGTCTGACCCGGCGAACAGATAGTTCTTTCTGCCGAGAGCCACTGCGCGCAACGCTCTTTCCGCAGCGTTGTTGTCGATTTCCAAGTGACCATCGTCGCAGTAGCGCAGCAACGCTTCCCATCTGCCGACTGTGTAACGAACTGCCATGGCTGTATCCGATTTCTTCGAGAGCTTAACCAAAGTCTCTTCCAACCATTGTTTCAGTGATTGGAGCAGCGGCCGGCTGCGCGTGTTGCGGACCTCGCGACGTTCTTCTGGCGATCGTCCGTTGATTTCGCTCTCGATCGCATAAAGCGCTCCGATGCGTTTCAGCGCTTCCACCGCGACAGCAGATTTGTGAGCGACGTGCAGGTCGTAAAACTTTCGGCGCACATGCGCCCAGCAGGCTGCTTCCTGAATGCGTCCCGTTTCGTAGATCTGTTCGAACCCGGCGTAAGCATCCGCCTGCAGCGTGCCCCGGAACTTGCTCAGGTGTGTCTGCGGGTGTTCTCCCTTGCGATCCGGTGAGTAAGCGAACCACACCCCCGCTGGTGTTTGGTCTCCTGCCGGTCGATCGTCGCGCACGTAGGTCCACAACCGTCCGGTCTTGGTTTTTCCATTCCCGGGCGCCAACACTGGAACTGGCGTGTCGTCTGCGTGCAGCTTCTGTGCCGCCATCACGTGACGTCGCAGTGCTTCCACCAACGGTTCGAACAGCTGGCTTGTTTCGCAGACCCAGTCCGCGAGTGTCGAGCGATCCAGTTCCACTCCTTGCCGAGCGTAAATCTCCGATTGCCGGTACAACGGCAAGTGATCGCCAAATTTCGACACCAGAACATGCGCCAGAAGTCCGGGTCCTGCTACACCTCGTGCGATCGGCCGACTCGGTGCTTCCGCCTGCACGATTCGCTCGCAACACGCGCATGCCAACTTGGGACGAACCTGGCGGATCACTTTGAAGCGGATCGCTTCGATTTCCAGCATTTCCGAAACATCTTCGCCGAGATGCTGCAGCTTGCCACCGCAGTCCGGGCAGGCTTCTGGTTTTGGTAGATAGGTCCGCACTTCCCGTGGCAGATGCGCTGGCAGCGGTCGCCGTGCCGGGCGTGCCGCTGACTCCGCATTCCCGATGACTGTCGGCAAAGCAGCAACTTTCTCTGCATCATTCTGCTGCAATGCTTCCAGCCGCAACTCCAACTGCTCGATCTGCCGATCCAGTTTCTCCGAGGAATGCCCGAACTTCATGCGCCGCAGCTTGGCGATTAACAACTTCAGCTGTTCGATTTCGCTGTCGCGAGACACGATCAGTTCGTGTTGCGAAACGATCAGTGCTTTCAGTTCTTGGGGATCGAGTGCATCGAGATCAGGAAGCGGCGCGCGAGAAGCAACCATGCGCAAAGTATGCCAGCAATAAATTTCAGCGCAAATCAATTCTGAATAAATTCTTTTACACCGCCATCTGCGGATCGTAGCTGCGCACTGGACGCCGCCAATCGATCCCTTCCAGCAACATCGACAACTGTGCTTGCGACAGAGAAACCGTTCCGCTAGTTGCATGCGGCCAGATGAATCTCCCTCGTTCCAGTCGTTTCGCGAAAAGACAAAGTCCGTCGCCATCCCACCACAACATCTTGATCAGATCGCCGCGGCGACCGCGAAAGACGAACACCTGACCAGAGAAGGGATTTTCTTTCAGCGCCGTCTGCACCATCCCGCTCAGTCCCGTAAATCCACGCCGCAGATCGGTCACCCCCGCTGCGATCCAAATCCGCGTTCCTGCCGGCAGCCCGATCATCAGACCAAACACTCGATCACGGTACGCAGTGCCGCCACATCTACTGTTCCCAAAATCCGCAGCGTCCCTCTGCAGAGCTTAATTTCCATGGTCCCTGGCTGCGGAATGAAACCGCTCCCGTTCACTGCCTCTCCACGCTGCCCATCCGCGACTCGCACCGGCAGGAAGTTGGTGGTCGTGCCCAGCCGTCCTTCGTGATAGAGCTTCCGCCAGTGGAACACCTGGTTGGCATTCACGTCGTGCCGTCGGGCCACTCTCGATACCGACGCTCCCGGCACCAGCGTCTCTTCCACAATCGCTCGCCGCTCCGCTTTCGTCCGCCACCGGTGCTTTCTTCCTGGCTCCCCAACTTGGTGTGAATGTGTGAGTGTGTCCACGATTTCCCCTTCGTGGACACAAACATCAGTGTCCACACACCAATAATTCTCATTTACTTAATCGGGAGTACACACGGTGAGAATCGGACGCCTACGTTTAACTGCACTGCTTTCCGTTTCTTAGCGAAGACCTCCACAAAAGTTGTGCCATAACTGTGACGCAAAACCTGTTTTGGGTGACAAAACTGACTTGATTGACGATTCGCGCTTGTTGATTCTACGCAACTTATTGAAAACAAAAGAGAGCCCGAAGATTCCGGCTTACATGGCTCGCCCGCCATTTTCAACAGCTTACGAGCGTCAAGGATTCGCTATGAACTGGGGCGCCCTCGGATGCGCACCTATAAATAGGCTTGTTAACTCGAGGGAAAGAACTGTACAGAAAACCGAATGCGTCTATGTGAGCTCTAGTTTTGAATAGTTGACCAAGCGGCGCATCACTTTCCACAAGCGCGTTTATGGCCAACTTCCGGATTGCCAACAACTCAGAGTGGATCTTTTGTTGCCGGGAGCCAGCTGCAGAGCCTTGCAGAGTTCTCTCTCACTGTTTCAAGTAACGAAGCGCAACAAATCCTGATTTAAATGGCTTTGACTCCACCAACTTCAATCGCAATTTCTCGGGCAGGCCGACGCCCTCCATCAACCGTCTTCCTTCTCCGGCAAGGATGGGTGCAACGACAAAACGGAATTCGTCCACCAGACCTAGCTCGATCAGTTGGGAAGGGATACTCACGCCGCCGGTCATGATATTTTTTCCCGGTTCTTGCTTCAATCTAAGTATTTCGTCGCGAAGGTTCGTGCGAACCACTCGCGTATTCTTATCGCCAACACTCTCGAGCGATCGTGAAAAAACAATTTTCTCCCTGGAGTCAAATGCCCGGGCAAATTCTTTGTCTGCTTTTGTCGAAGACTCGTCCTTTGCGACATCGGGCCAATAAGGAACCATCAATTGATAGGTTTTACGCCCATAAACGAATAAATCAGCATCTCGAATGAGCTGCGTATAGTATTCAAGCAGTTTTTCATCAGTTTCAT
>DATLKS010000208.1:0-5353 GCA_035538255.1 Terriglobales bacterium | reverse complement strand
CCCCTTCGCGTGATTTACGCCCTTCTATCTTGATTCCGCTGCCCCAGATTGTGCCTGCGAGCAATCCGATATTGGCAAAGCTGGCCGATCGAACGCCGGGAAGAGTCGAGACGCGAGCAGCAACGTCGCGGTAAAAACTGTCTAATTGCTCTGCTTTATAACCGACCAGTGTTGGATCCATCCTCAGCTGAAGGACATTCTCACGGTCGAAGCCCGTGTCGAGGCTTCGCAAGTTGTGGAGACTGCGGAGAAATAGTCCCGCGCCGATCAGCAAGATTAGCGAGAGAGAAACTTGCGCACTGACCAAAAGCTTGCGTCCACTAAGACGAAGACCGGTCAGCGATGAAGCGTCGCCCTTCAGGTTAGGCAACACATCACGCCCTACAGCCTGCCATGATGGTGCCAATCCAAAAAGCAGGGTTGCGCAAAGCGAAATCAGGAGCGTGAAGCCCAGCACACGATAATCGGGAGCTATATTGAGTGACGGCGTGACCTGATTCCCTGCTAGGAGCGTAACTAGAATTTTGGCTCCCCAATAAGCGGCTGCAACTCCAAGCACTCCACCAATTATCGCGAGGAGAAAGCTTTCGGTCAGTAACTGGCGAATAAGGCGGCTGCGGGCAGCTCCCAAGGCGAGCCGCACTGCAATCTCGCGCTGTCGCTCAGCGGTACGCGCCAGGAGCAGATTAGCGATGTTCACGCATGCAATCAGCAGTACCACGCCTACCACGCCCATCAGGACGAACAGGGAGGTAGACAAGCTGTTGGCCAATCCGCGCGCTCCTTTCCCAGCTGGCAATAGAAGCAGGCGTTCAGATGCAAATCTGCGCTTGTCATATTCGGTACGGGAATGCCCAGCATTGTTTTCTTCCATGTATGCGATCAACATTGGGTGAATGGCTGCTCGAGCCTCTTCCATCGATACGCCTGGTTTCAAGCGCCCGGCAATGCGCAGCCACCAGTCGCCGCGACTTTCAAGCGGAGTGGAGCCGGGAACCATCGCGCTCAACATCATCATGGGTGCGCGAATATCCGGCGAGCTGCCAAGATTGAGGCTTTCGAATCCAGGCGCGGAAACCCCGATTATCGTCATGTCAGTCGTGTTCAGGCGAATGTTCCTGCCGACAACAGCGGGATCGGAGCCAAATCGGCGCTTCCAAAAACCATAGCTCAGCACAACAACGGGATGTGCCCCGGGAAGGCGATCGTCGTCGGTGGTAAACAGTCGACCGATGTAGGGTCTTATGCCAAGCACGTCATAGAAGTTGCCGGAGACCAGTTCTCCGTTCACACGTTCGCTGCTTCCGTTCACCGAAAGGCTCGGTGCCATGCCTGACTGGCAAATGACGCCATCAAGCACTGTATTTCGATCTCGCACTTCACGATAAAACGGATACGGAAACGACGGCCAATCTTTGCCTTCGATATTCGAGCGACTGAAAAACACCAGCTGCTCAGGGTTTTTAACCGGAAGCGATCTCAGCATGATGGCATTAATGAGTGTGAAGATCGCTGTGTTAGCGCCGATACCAAGACCCAACGTAAGAATGGCTACGATCGCGAATACTGGATTTTTTCTCAGCATTCGCATTGCATAACGAACATCCTGCGCCAGCGTCTCGAGAGATGGAACACCGCGCTGCTCGCGATATGCTTCCATGACCTGATCGACTCCGCCAAGCTCAAGTAACGCACGTCTGCGTGCCTCATCGGGAGAGAGGCCGGAACGCACATGGTCGTCCACGTCCATCTGCAGATGACTCTCAAGCTCATCGCGCAATTCGCAATCGCGGCGGTCGCGATCGAACAACCCGACGATTCGGGCAAGAATGGCACGAAGTCTCTTCATCGCGATTCCTCCGGCGTTAGAAATCGCGCCAGGATCGCCGTGGTCTCCTGCCAGTCCCGCGTCTCACGCTCCAACTGCTTCTTGCCGGTGCGTGTCAGTTGGTAATATTTGGCGCGGCGATTGTTTTCAGAAACTCCCCACTCCGAGGCAATGCAACCTTCCTGCTCGAGTTTCAAGAGTGCGGGATAGAGCGTTCCGTAGTTCACTGATAACAAGTCGCCACTGATCTGCTCAATACGCCGGGCGATGCCATACCCATGCATCGATCCCATACTTTCCAACGTCTTGAGCACCATGAGGGCCAAGGTGCCCTGGTGTACCTCTTTTTCCCCCATCGTGCTCTCCTATTTAGTACCCATAGAAGATGGCACAAACTACTATTGGAAAGCAATAGGTGTGGTTCCGCCGCTTTGGCTGTCCGCTAACGTCGGTTTTCGGACCGGTTCGCTGAAGTTAGCTACCGACAAGTGAATTCCGCTTCCAGACTGCTGCCACATAGTGAGACAGGAGGTGAGCTCAATCTAAGGATTCACCAGCTTGGCACTGGTAGTAGGAACGCTGCTCTTTCATTTGCCCTCTACGGCAAGCGATACTCTCCAATTCGCCGCAAGAAATTATCAGGATAGTGGAGCGAATCAAGCGTGCCGATTATGGGGCGACGCGACGCTTTTTATTCTTCGTGCCGCCCTAGTCGGCATGGTTCACTCGTGTCGGAGGTGCTCACGATAGGATCGATGTGGGTTGCGCGACGCGCCGGGAAGTAGCTGGCTATGGGCGCGACTCCGCACATCAGTAGCGTGGCTCCAAGCAAAGTCCCGCGATTGATGCCATAGATGCCGAAGAACATAGAGTCAATAAATTCGCGTGAGACCGAACGCAGCCCGGATGGCTACAGCAACCGCTAATGCAACAAAAAAAATTGCCTCCCGCAGCACGAGCCACTAGACACTTGCCGGCGATTGGCTCACGCCAGACGGATCGATTCCGCGACGATCATGTTCAGCGTCTCGACCAGGAAATCATGCTCTCGCGCCAGGACTCGGGCTTGAAGCGTAGCTGGAGTGTCGCCGTTGAGCACGGACACCCGACATTGGGCAATGACTGGGCCTTGGTCGTACTCCGCATCGACAAGATGAATCGACACACCCGTTTCTGTGTCGCCGGAGGCCAAGACGGATTCGTGCACGTGAATGCCGTACTTGCCTTTCCCACCATGCTTCGGTAACAGCGCCGGATGAATGTTAAGGATGCGGTTTCGAAAGCGTCCGAGTGTAGCCGGTCCAAGCTTTCGCATGTATCCAAGCAGGAGCACGAGATCGACGTCGTGGCTTGAGAGCTGTGTGCAGATTGCCTGGTCGCGCAACGTTTGGTCCTTATACGCGGCGCCGCCAATCCATACGCTGGGAATGCCGCGCGAACGTCCGAATTCCAGCACTGCGGAGTCGCGGTTGTTGCTGATGATGAGTGACGGTTCAGCCGCCAGACGACTCTCTCCGCACGCCTGTATGACGCTTTGAACGTTTGTCCCACCGTGTGACGACAACATGCCGAGCCGTAGGCGCATAGCATCATGTTAACGTGGCTTCGTTGTCAGTAGAGATACGCGGCTAGACGGGACGCCTGTTCACCCTCTCCCTAAACAACCTATGCAGCCGGTACCCTACTCTCGGGACCCTGAGACTGTTACGAAACTCCGCACGGGTTTCGCGAATACGATCCTTTTTTGAATAAGAGATCCTATTTTGGGATTGCGTGCTGCCAAGGACAGCATGAGCTACTCGTACCGGAGTGCCACGATGGGATCGACGCGAGTTGCGCGGCGTGCCGGAAAATAGCTGGCAGTGAGGCCCGCCAGGAGCATGACTGCGATCACTCCGGCCAGCGTAGCGGGATCGTGCGGGGAAATGCTCCAGAGTTGATGCGCGAGAACGCGCGTAGCGCCAAAGCTCAGGAGCAATCCGGCGGCCGCTCCTACGGCGATAAGCTCGAGACCCATTCGCAGCACCATGCGGTGAACGTGTCCGCGAGTCGCGCCCAGCGACATCCGAATGCCGATCTCGCGTGTCTGGCGCGAAACGGTGTAAGCGATCAGGCTATAGACTCCGAGTGCGACCAGCGCAAGGCCGATGGCTGCGAATACTCCCAGCAGGATTAAACTGAATCGCGGCTCGGCATACGTAAAACGCTGGAGATACTCCTCGAGGGTTCCGCTCATGGCAACGGCAACGTTGTGGTCTACCGACCACATCTGTTTGCGGACGGTGTCGATCATCGCCAGCGGATCTCGGGCGGTTCTGACGATGATGCCGCGTCCGAACGATGCGGTCGTCGTGTAAGGAATGAATACCTCCGGGCGTGGCGGATCCTGAATGCCGTGGTTCTTCGCATCGGCAACCACGCCTAGGATTTCAAATACCGGCTCGGTTACTGGAGGAGTGGCCTCAGCCAGCCTCTTCAGGGTCAAGCTTCGGCCGATGGGATCGTCCTGTCCGAAATACTTCCTCGCCAGGGTTTCGTTAATGACCGCGACCTTGCGGGCATCGTTTACATCGACCTCGGAAAGCATACGCCCGCGCAGTTGTCGAATGCCGAGCGTGCGGAAGTATCCTTCGCTGACGAGTTGGAAAATGGCCTCCCACTTCTCAGTATGGGTCTTGCCTGAGATTTCAATTTCAGTGGGGATACCGCCGTATGGCGGAAGGGTGCTGGTCTCGGTTGCGGAGACGACTCCCGGCAATGCGGAGACGCGGTCGAGCCAGGACCGGAAGAACTGCTGCCTGGCTGCGACACTGGTGTATTGTCCGCGCGGAAAAGCAAGCCAGGCTACAAGCAGGTGGTCGGGCCTCAGTCCCAAATCGACCTCCTGCATGGCAACGAAGGTGCGCATGAGCAGTCCGGCGCCCGCCAGCAACACTATGGACATTGCAACTTCGGCAATGACCAGTACACTGCGCAGCTTGCCACGACGAAAGCCGACGCTCAGTGTACCGGCCGAATCCTTGAGCCGCTCGACGATGTCGAGCTTGGCAGTCTGCAGTGCCGGAGCCAGCCCAGCCAGAACCGCAGTGAAGATGGAAACAGTGATGCAGAAAGCCAGCACTGGCAGATTGAGCCGGATGACAGCCTCATGAGGGATCGTGTCCATTGGAATGAATCTGACGAGAATCTTGATTCCTGCGTAGGCCAGCAGACATCCAGCGAGGGCGCCACCGAGTGCCAATATGAAATTTTCCATCAGCAGTTGACGAACCAACCGGCCTTGACTGGCGCCGACCGACGCGCGGATAGCCATTTCTTTCTCCCGCGCCGATCCATGCGCCAAAAGCATGTTGGCAACATTGCTGCAGGCAATCAGCAGCAGCAGGCCTACCGCCGCTGCCAAGGTATAGAGCGTTTTCCGGAACTGTCCCACCAGATTGTCGACCCAAGTCTTGATCTGCACGCTGAATTTCTTGGGATAGTTCTTCGGATAGATCTGAGCTAGACGATGCGCGATCACGTTCA
>DATLKS010000207.1:0-1505 GCA_035538255.1 Terriglobales bacterium | reverse complement strand
CGACATATCGGAGCGCAGGCATTCCGAAGAGGCTCTCCAGCGCAGCGAGGTCTATTTGGCCGAATCACAGCGGCTGACGCACACGGGCAGCTGGGCGAGCCATGGCACAACCCACGAGGCCAAGTACTGGTCCGAGGAAATGTTCCGAGTTTTCGGCTTCGACCCGCAACAGGGCCTCCCAATGCGGGACCAATGGCTGCAGCGAATACATCCAGAAGATCGCGACAAGGTCAAGCGCCAGGCCAGTGACAGGATGTTCCTCCAGAAGTTAGATTCAGACCTCGAGTTCAGAATCGTGTTACCCGATGGAACAGTCAAACACATACATGGCCTAGCCCATCCAGTTTTCACTTCCAATGGAGAGCTCGTTGAAGTGGTGGGCACCGCTATCGATATCACAGAACGCAAACGCGCAGAAAACGAGCGGGAAAGATTGCAGCAGCTAGAGGCGAATCTCGCGCATATCAACCGTGTGACCACGATGGGCGAGTTGACCGCGTCGCTAGCGCACGAAATCAACCAACCGATCGGTGCAGCGATGACAAACGCTCAGGCGTGCTTGCGATTCCTAAATTGCCGTCAGCCTGATCTGCCGGAGGCGCGCGAGGCTGCTCAGGAAATGGCCAAAGATGCTAGACGCGCAGCCGACATTATCGACCGTGTCCGCTCGCTGTACCGCAAGGGTTCAACACATCAGGAGATTGTCGACGTCAACGAAGTTATTCGGGAAATGGTGGTTATGCTTCACAAAGAAGCGAACCGGCATTCGGTAGACATGCGTGCCGAGCTTTGCGAGAACCTTCCAAGCGTGGTGGCGGATCGTGTGCAGCTCCAGCAAGTGTTGATGAACCTGATGATGAATGGGATTGAGGCGATGCGGGACGCGGGAATGGGCGGTGAACTTAGTATCAAGTCGCAGTTGGCTGAAGACGGTCAACTCCTGATCTCGGTCAGCGACATGGGCGTTGGTCTACCCATCGGAAAGGACACCGAGATTTTCAATGCGTTCTTTACGACGAAATCGCAAGGCACCGGTGTGGGTCTTGCGATCACGCGTTCGATTGTCGAGTCTCATGGTGGCCGAGTGTGGGCCACCGCAAACTCCGGACGTGGGACAACCTTTCAGTTCACGCTGCCCAAAAAAACGGCGGCGCACGCGTGACCCCGCAGGCGTGAGCCTATTGATTTTGCGAGGTATGAGCAGGTCTTAGGGCGGCGGCTCCAAAATTCACGGAGAATCGTTTGCACCATATAAACACTGCCCGGTATTTCGCCAAATCCAAATCGCTGCCAAAGGCGTAGTTCTGGTCACCGATATTTCCCTTAATCACTCCCAGATCAACAAAGCCTGCTTTTTCCACCGTTGCCACGTCCTTCGCATCGTCAGCGGCGATCATATAAACGTGCACATCCGGGCCGTTTGATGTGCTGAAGTTCGTGAGGCGAAGAATTCGAGTGCCATCTCCCATCTGGTAGATGGTTCCGGTGCCTTGCGTAGGGTGCAG
>DATLKS010000206.1:0-9624 GCA_035538255.1 Terriglobales bacterium | reverse complement strand
CCGATCTATGTAGTGGACGTCTACATCAATTACTTGCGAAAGAAGATTGACGGAGACCTCAAGCTGAAGCTCATTCGAACTGTTCGTGGTGTGGGCTATACGTTGAGCGACGGATCGGACTCGTCACCTGACGAGTCTTCCAGTTCGTCGGAAGTCACTCCAAGCCGGGCTTCGTAATTCCCGCCAATGAACAGAACTGATGATCCACCACTCGCGAGGAAGGCGCTTCAACTTCCTTCGGAAAGTCTCAGCGAAACTTTCTTCCATAAGCTGAGCCAACCGATCGGAGCGCTGCACGCTTGCCTTGAACTTGGGTTGCTGAAGGATGATTCGACAGAGCTGAAAGCCGCACTGCAGGCAGCCTTCCTCCAGGGAGAGCGTTTGATGTGGCTCTTCCAGGTGACCAGAAAGTTCTTTTGCACAGATTTTCGAGCAAACTCGCGCGCAATTTCCTTGCGCGAGTGTCTTGAGAGCGCGCTAAGCAATTCGAAACCGCTAGCTCATTCCGCGCACGTCTCGCTCTGCACTGAAATTACGCAGGACATTATCGTGACCGCCGATCCTGTGTACTTGCGCGATGCGCTTGAGAATCTGCTGGCCCGATCGATCCGCGACGCCGTACCTGGAAATCGCATTGCGGTGGAGTTGATTGCAGGCAAACCGGGATGCGTGCGCATTTCCAATGAAGTACCGTACAGTCTCGAAGCCGCAGACCAGGCTTTTGATCCATTTCCGCCGGGTATCGAAGTTGCTCCCGGCAAACCTGGAAGTCTCGATCTGGCCTTCAGCCGGCAAATCATAAGCGCGTTCGATGGGGACGTTCGCCTGTGTCCAACTTCGAGAGCCACTCAGCAGTTCGAAATCACATTGCCCGCCGCTCAGTGACATTGGTGGCTCTTGGGCTTTCCCTATCCGAATCAGAGGCTTAGGACCCGATGGAAGCAGGTCAATAGGCGCTAGTTTGCGCTGCAAAACTGGGCTATACCCCATAAAATTCGTGTATCTTCGAATTCTGGCTGCCGGGGCTACGCCAGGCAATCAGAAGCAACTCATGCGTTCCGACGATCTGCACAATTTGAGAGATGACATGACGGCCTTCATCGAGGGGCACGGGATGCGCCGCTTTCCAGGTTATATCGGAGACGAAATCGCCAGTGTGCTATGGAAGGATGATGACAACCCAGACGCCTGGAAGGATTTCGTCGAACTGGCGAAGGCGGCCGGCGCGCCCTTCTTGACCATGGACCACGTGGTACTCACGAAAGAAGATCTTGATTTCGTGATCGAGCGCCTGAAAGAAGCCGTTTACAGCGACGATCTCGACGATGCGCGCTGGCTCCGGACCTACATAGGAAAAACTGGATTTCTTCAGCTCGGCTTCTCACATCAGGGAACGCTCTTCCTATATGAGGTCTCAACCGAGTGGTACGACCGGTATCAACGTGTGCTCGATACGGCCGAAGCCGTCGGCGGACTGCTGATAGAAGACGACGATGATGATGAATAAGGCCCGATCGGTGCCCTTCTCACCGTCAGCGCGCAGAACTAAGGACTGACCGAGATTGTTCCGGAATGGGCAGCTCGAGCAGACGAGCCGCATTTTCGTAACAGATATTGCGGATCATGGATCCAATCAGCTCATCGTCGTCCGGCAGTTCTCCAGCCTCGACCTCGTGCCCAAGCATGTTGCAAAGCACGCGCCGGAAGTATTCATGGCGTGGGTGCGACATGAAAGAACGCGAGTCTGTGACCATACCCACGAAGCGCGAGAGTAGCCCGCAGTTGGAGAGCGCGTTCATCTGCCACTCCATACCTTCCTTTTGGTCGAGGAACCACCATCCACTCCCAAACTGCATTTTTCCCGCGATGCTGCCATCCTGGAAGCTGCCGACTATAGTGGCGAAAACATAATTATCTGTGGGATTGACGTTGTACACGATTAACTTTGGCAGTCGATTATCCTGATCGAGACGATCCAGATATCGCGCCAGGCTTTCCGCCTGCGGCCAATCTCCAATCGCGTCGAAGCCCGTATCGCGACCGAGAGTTTTGACTGCCCTGGTGCTTGCATTGCGATAAGCGCCAAGATGGAGCTGCTTGGTCCATCCCTTGTCCGCGTCGAGATGCCCGAAGAACAGCATGAGGAAACTTCCGAACTTGACGATCTCCGCGGCAGTCGGCTGATTCCCGTTTCGAACCTTGTCGAAGATCAGCGAAGCCTCCGCTTCCGAACAGGGCTCGGTATAGCAATATGGGAGTCCATGATCTGATAGCCGACAGCCGCACTCGTGAAAATCCTGGTGCCGCTTGCGCAACGCATCGAGAAAATCAGCAAAGCGAACGATATGAATATTTGCCGCGGAGCCAAGGTGGTCTGTCCATTGGCTGAAGGCTTTGGGATCCTCGATTTTCATGGCGCGATCCGGACGGAATGTCGGAAAGACGACCGTTGCGGCGCCGGATCGCTGGATTTGGTCGTGATATTCGAGCGAGTGCGCGGGATCGTCCGTTGTGCAGACGGCCACCACGCGAAACCTTTCAAGGATGCCCTGCGTTGTGAGCTCGTCGGAAGCCAACTGCTCGTTGGCGCGCCTCCAGATAGCTTCGGCTGTAGTTTCATCGAGAAGTGAATCGATATGGAAATATCGCTTCAGTTCAAGGTGGGTCCAGTGATAGAGAGGATTGCGCAACGTGTGCGGCACAGTGCGCGCCCAGGCCAGGAATTTCTCATATGGTTTAGCATCGCCGGTGCAGTATCGCTCGGGCACTCCATTCGCGCGCATGGCGCGCCATTTGTAGTGGTCGCCTTCGAGCCAGATCTCGGTTAAATCTCGAAACCGGTGATTTTCCGCAATGTCTTTCGCGGATAGATGGCAGTGATAATCGAGAATGGGCTGATCGGCGGCGTACTCCCGATAAAAATGACGGGCTGTCTTAGTTCTCAAAAGAAAGTTTTCGTTAATAAATCCCATGGCGTTACCTGTGACGCGTCCCTACGAGGCGTGCATTAGTTACAAATTTCTCGTATCTACCTTATCAAGGCGAGTATCCGGAACGGTATCGCTCTGACTCACTCGGAAATCTTCCACATTTTTCAGCGCAAACGTCGGAACCGTCCCATTCTTCGGTACCTTAATGCGGAAGAAATCGACGCCGTGAACATCTTCGAGGACGAACACAGGCCGGGCGTCCGGCTGCTGCACGAGGATTTTTACGTCATTCATTTCGATGCCTTTCACGTGCCGGATGAAAAAGCCATGCGCAGGCGTATCGCCGAATCGGCCTGGTTCAGGATAGCGATCGCGCTCCTCTTCGGGAGGTTCACGCCTTGCCTGCTCGGTCGTGCCTCCACCATGATGCTCGATCAGAATGTTGCTCAGCTTGAGGTCCTCAATCGGGTGTTCGGGCAGCCCACTAAATAGCGACGAAATACCCGAGGTCGCGTTCGAGCACACCACATTGCTGATGATGACACGCCGCAACGCTCCCACAGGAACGCCCTCTGGTCCGCGCATGCGATCGCCGAGACGAATGAATATCGGCCCGTCGTTGGTGTCGCGCATGCTGATGTTGTCGATGGTTACGTCTTCGAGCAGTGCCCCGTCGACTGCTTCCAAGGCAATGCCATGGCAGCCATCGCAGACGCAGTTAGACACCGTGATCCGCTTGAATCCGCCATTCGATTCCGTGCCGAACTTAATCCGGCCATTGCGCGGTACCCTCACATCGGGAGGAAAGGGCTGGCGCGTTCCGTCGAGCAGCGTTCCTTCCATGTAGCTGCCGGATACGAAGCAGTTAGTTATGGTCACGTTTTCGGTTGCGCGAGCATAGCCCAAACCGAAAGAACTCTTTAGACAGATCCCATCGTCCCAGGGCGAGTTGACGCTACAGTTGCTCACGCGCACGTTGCTGCAGCAATCGATGTCCATGCCGTCGCGGTTCGTGTCGATCTTGAGATTGTCGATGGTGAGGTTATCAACGCCGGTGGCGAGAATTCCGAAATGACCTCCATGAAGGATCGAAAAATCTCGCAAGTTCACGTTGTGACAGTTCTTGAGCGAGATTGCTTTATTTCCGACTCCGGGGTCCTCTGCTCTGGGTCCCTGCCGCGTGCCACGGCTCAACCCTTTTCCCCAAATTAGTCCGAATCCCAGAATGGAACAATCGTGAATGCCTTCGCCTACGACGAGGCTATTGTGCCAATGGCTATGGCCATAATCCTGGTAGTGATCCCACTGGTTCGGCTCAGCAGGATCATATTGCCCTTGCGGCCCCGTCTCGGCGGCAACAATGGTCGCACCCGGATCAAGATAAAGCGCGACGTTGCTCTTCAGCCGAATGGTGTAACAAAGATAGCTGCCGGCCGGAAAGCGCAGAGTGCCTCCACCGGCACTCGCAACCGCTTCAATCGCTCTGTTGATGGCCGGAGTATCGACAGTCGTGCCGTCACCTTTCGCGCCGAAAGAGCGGACATCATATCTAGACTGCGGGCTCGAAGAGGCTTTGGTTCCGATGGTTGATTCCTGAGCAGACATCCGCGGAGCAGTGCCCAGAGCCGCGCTTGCAATTTCGGTAGCAGCAAGACGTAGGAAACTCCGGCGGGTCTTCTCCGTTGAAGCGCTCAAAGCTTTCTCCTAACGTTCCATGAAATAAGGCGGACGCTGATGATCTGTGCCTCTTCGAACCGCTGTCAAGCTCAAATGCCCAAAACTGATTATTTAGAGAAACTTAAAGCATGTTCTTAGGCAAGCAGCAATGAACGGGCAGGAGCGAGCGCGACTTACTGCAACGATCGCTTTATGAGGTCGGCGATCGTGAGCGTCAGCGCGCGAGGATACGGACCATTCACCATGGCGAGAGCCTGATTGCGTACCAGTTTGTGTCCCGTGATTCGCATGGTGTGAAAGAAGCGTGATTGTCCGCGGAGCGCAAAAGCTGGAAGGATGGAATACCCGAAGCCGGACTCAACCAGCCTCTTGATCGCCTCGGTATCCGCCGCCTCCATCACAACATTGGCTTCAATGCCGGTATGGGCAAAGAATGCGTCGATGATCGTTCGCATATTGCTTTGCTTGGGATACAGCAGCCACGGAACACCGGCCAGATCTGCAACACGAATCGAACCGATCTGTGCGCCGCGAACTCGAGTCGACGATGGCCGCACTACCAGCAAGTCCTCATCAAATAACGGGATCGTGGTGATGCCTGGCTCCGCAACGGGCAAGGAGATGAGTCCCAAATCGAAGCGTCGGTCGACCAGCCCGGCAACGATCTCCTCCGTATTCGCAACTGTGACGTGCAATTCAGTACGAGGATATTGCTTGCGCAGCAGCCGCAGGGGTTGGCCCAAGCGATAGACCAAAGTTGTGACACCCGTGGCGAAGTGGAACGGACGCGTATCTTCCTGCGGCTCGCCATGAAAATCAGACTCGATGCGGCGCATTTGATCGACTACGCCGCGCGCTTGCTCGGCCAGACGAAAGGCCATGGAAGTGGGAGACAGCTTACGTCCGGAACGCACGAAGAGTTCTGTTTTGAGATGATCGGCAAGAGATTGAAGTTGAAGGCTGACTGCCGCAGGAGACAAGTGGACACGCTCCGCGCCCTTGGTGACGCTTCCCGTTTCCAAAACCGACAAAAATACTTCCAGTTGATGGACGTCCACCGGTGGAAAGGCTCGATCGATTGAAATTAAGACGGCGATACTTTAGTTCGCCTAAAGATTCTTTTCAAGAGAACCCGTTTGACATCGCCGCTGCTCGCTATCAGGATTGCGTCAAACGCACGCAGGCTAGCTGCTGATCCGGCTGACCCTTGGACATCAATCGGATTCAGCAGCCTTTTTTGTGAACAGCGAGGATCGCCGCTTCAGGGCACAACCGGCCTACTGATTCACACCGCTGGCGAGAAATCCTCCGTCCACGCAGAGGACCTCTCCTGTCACATAGCTGGCGGCCTCGGAGGCGAGATAGACCGCAGCGCCCGCGAGCTCCTCGACTTTCCCGAAACGTCTCATTGGCGTGCGCGCCAGGAACTCGCGGCCTCGCGGCGTTTCGTCGAGAAGCTTTTCGTTGAGCGGCGTTCGGAAGACTCCCGGAGCGATCGCGTTTACACACACGCCGTGCTGCGCCCACTCGATGGCTAGTGATTTCGTCAGCGATGCCACGCCCGCCTTGCTCGCTGCATAGGCCGCAACTTCGTACAAAGCCACGAAGGAGCTGAGAGACGCGATATTGACAATGCGGCCATAGCGGCGCTCGATCATATGTCGTCCAAACACCTGGCAGGCTCGAAGGACTCCAGTAAGATTGGTCTCCATGATGTCGTTCCATTCCGATTCGGGAACGATGAGAGTCGGCGTTCGTTTTGTTTTCCCGGCAGAATTGATCAGGATGTCCACCTTTCCCAACGCTGAGACCGTCTTCTCCAAGAGTTCTTCAAGCGACGCGCGATTCGCAACATCGGAGGCAATGCGCAGGCTGCGGCGCCCACGCTGTTCGATTTCTTTCGCTGCAGCCTCCACTTGGTCGGTACGCCGTGAGGACGGCACAACATCAGCTCCCGCTTCGGCAAGACCGTGCGCGATTGCACGACCAATGCCTGACGTGCCGCCAATCACGACGGCAACTCTGCCTTTCAGATCCAATGGTGCAAAACTCATAATCCTCTCTGTCCAATTACGGGATTCGCGATTCGTCTACCAGTTCCACATTGTGCCATCGAGCTTGCGGTTCACAGGTAAATATGCGCGCTCGTATGGAAACTTGGCTGCAACCTTCTCGTTGTAATCGACTCCGAGTCCGGGCTTCTCTCCGGGATGTAAATAGCCCTTTTCGAAATAGTATTCATGTGGAAAAACCTCGTCGGTCTCCTTCGTGTGCTTCATATATTCCTGGATTCCAAAATTGGGAATCGAAGCATCGAAGTGCAAAGCCGCCGCCATCGTGATCGGCGAGAGATCCGTTGCACCGTGACATCCGGTCTGCACGTGATACATGTCCGCAAACGCCGCGACCTTCTTGAGATTCGTGATCCCACCCCCGTGCACAATCGTCATTCGCAAGTAGTCAATCAATTGTTCAGATATGAGTACGTTCGCATCCCAGACCGTATTGAAAACCTCACCGACCGCAATCGGAGTCGTTGTGTGCTGACGCACGATTCGAAAGCCCTCCTGCAGTTCGGCAGGCACAGCATCTTCGAGCCAGAAAAGATGGTACGGCTCGAGCTCTTTTCCGAGTCGCGCCGCCTGAATTGGAGTGAGGCGATGATGCGCGTCATGGAGTAGGTGGACGTCATCGCCGTACTTCACGCGCAAGCTCTCGAACAGTTTGGGAGCATGGGTGAGATATTTTTCGCTGGACCACACATTCTCTGGCGGAAGGCCCTTTTCTGCAGGCTCGTAAAAGCCTTTGCTCTTGCCGACGCCGTAGGTACTCTTCAACCCAGGAACGCCAGACTGCGCACGCACTGCCAGATATCCTGCATCGATATACTTGCCGACGGCGTCCACTGTCTCGCTAATATCTGCGCCGTTCGCGTGCCCGTACACCATCACGCCATTCCGGCTTTTGCCACCGAGCAGGTTGTACACCGGAGTTTTGAGCGCCTTGCCTTTAATGTCCCAGAGCGCGACGTCAACCGCAGAGATCGCGGTCATTGTCACCGGACCGCGCCGCCAATAGGCCCCGCGGTATAGGTACTGCCAAATATCTTCCGTTTGGAACGGATCTCGGCCTGTGAGGCAAGGCACGACGTGATCAGTGAGATAGCTCGCGACGGCGAGCTCGCGGCCATTCAGAGTTGCGTCGCCGAGGCCGTAGATTCCTTCATCGGTGTGAACCTTAAGCGTGACAAAGTTTCTTCCGGGAGAGCAGACCAAAACTTTTGCATCTTTGATCTTCATCCCTGAGCCTCAATTTCGATCGGCAAGTAGACTCCTTTGCAGTCGGCACTGAACTCAGCGCGCCACGCGCGCGCTGCCACCTTTCATAAGCTTTTCGACTTCTGAGAGCGTGGCCATCGTGGTATCGCCGGGAGTTGTCATGGCCAATGCTCCGTGCGCTGCGCCACACTCTACCGCCCATTGCGGATCGCGCCCCGTCAGAAAACCGTAGATCAGGCCTGAGGCGAACGAATCGCCGCCGCCGATGCGATCGTAGATCTCGAGATTCTCACGCGTGGTGGCGCGGTACAGCTTGCCGTCGTAGTAGCAGATGGCGCCCCAGTCGTTGAAGGTTGCGGTTTTGGCGTTCCGCAGCGTGGTTGCGACCACTTTCAGCTTGGGAAAGCTTGCGACCACGCGCTCGATCATGCGCTGGAAGTGAGCAACGTCGAGTCGCGACAGATTCTCATCGATGCCCTCTACTTCAAAGCCGAGAGCCGCTGTGAAGTCCTCTTCATTGCCAATCAGCACATCAACCAGCTTCACCAGCTCGCGATTGACTTCAGTAGCCCGCTTCTTTCCGCCAATCGCCTTCCAAAGCGATTCGCGATAGTTCAAGTCATAGGAAATGATCGCGCCATTGGCCTTCGCCGCAGACATGGCTTCGTTGGCGACCTGCGGAGTCGTCTCCGAAAGAGCTGTGAAAATTCCTCCGCTGTGGAACCAACGCGCGCCTTCGCGCTTGAAGATCAAGTTCCAATCAACGTCGCCGGCGCGGAGCTGCGAGACTGCTGTGTTTCCGCGGTCGGAAGCGCCAACGGCGCCGCGAACGCCAAAGCCTCTCTCCGTGAAGTTGAGCCCATTCCGCACCGTGCGCCCTACGCCATCTTACGGAACCCATTTCACGTGTGACTGATCGACGCCGCCTTGATAGATCAGGTCCTGCACCAACCGGCCAATTGGATTGTCTGCAAAAGCTGTGACAATGGCAGTGTCCATCCCGAAGCAGCGGCGCAGTCCTCGAGCGACGTTATATTCGCCTCCGCCTTCCCAAACACGAAAGCTGCGAGTGGTGGAAATGCGGCCATCCCACGGATCGAACCGGAGCATGACTTCGCCCAGGCTGACCAGATCCCATTTGCACTCTGCTTTCTGCTTAATGCTTAAGACGGGCATCGAAATCTCTGGCGTCTGTGCTCAAGGATTAGCGCGCCGAATGGCAGCAGCGCTGCGAGTCGGGACAGGTTGGGCCGGGGGCCGATCGGAAAATCCCATCTGTCGGGATATCTCTTTGCAAGTTGAGGCGAGTGTGCTGCCGATATCCCGTTCCTGTTTCTGAATTCGTGTGGACGGACCAGAGACGCTAAGCGCCCCAATGGAGACGCCTGCCTCATTCAGAATTGGAGCGCCGATGCAGGCTACGCCCGGCTCGTTCTCTTCCTGGTCGGTCGCATAGCCACGGCGGCGAACGATTTCCATTTCTGCGCGCAACTTGCGCAACTCCGACGGAGTCAGCGTGTCGAAGACCGCGTCCAGTTCGTGCTCTGAAGCGTAAGTGATAAGCGCTTTGCCCAAAGAGGTATTGGCGATAGGCATACGGCTGCCGACCATTGCCGACATCCGAAATGGACGGGAGCTCTCCAGTAGATCGATATAGAGCACTTCTCCGTTATGTAGTACGGCGAGGTTCACGGTTTCATTAAAGCGCATCTGCAGCTTGCGCATGTAAGACTGCGCCA
>DATLKS010000205.1:0-1765 GCA_035538255.1 Terriglobales bacterium | reverse complement strand
CGATGTGCCTTATCGTGAAGCGTTCGCCTACTTCACGGCCGCCTACGAGCTGGTTCTTGGGCTCGCGACTCTGTGGCGCCGGACTGCACGGAGTGCCGCTCTTCTGTTGACACTTCTTTATGCAGTCTTCGCCTTGCTCTGGGTCATCCAGATTTTTGCTGTCCCTGGAGTGTATGACTCCTGGGGCAATTTCTTCGAAGAGCTTTCGCTGTTGATGGGCGGGGCTGTCGCATTCGCCTTGCTGGCTCCGCCGGACTCGCCGTGGGCCGGCAGAACTGCCATCTTCATCCGCTTGTACGGTGTTTGCGTCATCTCTTTTGGCCTCGTGCACTTTATTTACTTCGCCAATGCGGCGAGCTGGGTCCCCAGGTGGGTTCCGCCCGGACAAAAGTTCTGGATTGCCGCAACCGGGACCTTCTTTTTCATGGCTGCAGGTGCAATCCTGTCAGGCGTCATGGCGGGACTCGCTTCCCGGCTGCTTGCCCTCATGATTGTGTGCTTCGAAATTCTGGTGTGGGTACCCAGGCTCATGACGTCTCCGCATGATCATTTCAATTGGTCAGGCAACGCGATTTGCATTGCGATGGCAGCGGCGGCCTGGGTTGTTTCAGACTCGATCAACCAATTGGGGCCTTCATACGAGAGCTTGAGGTTCCGACCTGCGTCGGCCGCGTGAAGTTAAGCGTTGCCGAGGGAGCCAAAAAAGTTTTCCTAGCTTCCTGCCGCCCGTCAATAACATCCGGGACGGTAACTGTGCGAAGCAGATCGGGCATATCAGATCTCCTGTTTTGAGTGTGTGTCTCGAGCATCGTCCTAGCCCGCAGCTGGCCGGCCCGGCGCACGCACCAGTAAATAGAAAGCGAGGCAATGCGTGATCATCAGCAGAGGCACATAAAGAACTGGAATTACGTAGACCGCGCCAAGCTGCCCGGCCAGCGATGGAAGGTCGGCCTTGATAGCGTGGTAATAGTCAACGACGAGGTCGATCGTCCCGACCTGATTGAAAGTGACAACGAATAGCCAAAAGAGCGGTCTTATTCTTACCGTAAGCAGCGCTAACATGGCCAGAATTCCGGTTGCAAAATCCCAGTAGGCGGCGAAGGTGGCAAAGCCGGTGGCAGCTTCGGCCCAACGACACCCGGAAGGATGAAGACGAGCCTGAAGAAGCGGAAACTGTGCAACGTAGCAATGGCGCGCTGCGCTTCAAGCCCGTCCATGGACCTGAGCCGGGGCCAGACATACACGCTGAAGCAAAGCAGCAATGCGACATAGCCCAAAACGAGATGCAGTTGGAAGATGATTTGCGGCGACATTTAGCCTCCTAACCGAGTCGGAAGATATGCATCATCCCACCGACCCAGATTTTCCTTCGGAATATGCCAACAACCTCATTGGGCTGGGGCGTCGAAAGATTCGGTATTTGCTCGGAGGAACTCCCCGAGCGTCTGAGGATCGCGGCCGGTGACCGCCCGAATCGAATCGGTAGTCTGGCGGCGTTCTTCATTTTCACGGAAGTACTGCCAGAGATGGGTCAAGTGATCGAGCGCATGGGGATTGATTCGCTCCTTCACTGCTTCACGCCATTGTTCATCTGTGATGGGTACGTAGCGAATCGGCCGCCGGAGAACTCTGCTCAGAGTGTTGACGATCTCCCCCACTGTCGGCGTTTCGCTCACCAGAGGATATACAGTTTGGGACGGCTCGACGGGGCCAGCCAAAAGGGTTGCGGCCACACGGGATACGTCTTCCGCACCGGCGAGTGGAA
>DATLKS010000204.1:0-4502 GCA_035538255.1 Terriglobales bacterium | reverse complement strand
TTTCAGGCGACACCGGACCCGCAACGAGCCTGGACGAGCTCATTAAGGAAGCCGATCAGAAGAATCCGGAAATTGCCACGGCGCAGAGCGGGTACGAAGCCGCGACGCATGTAGCGCGGCAAGTGTCCGCGCTACCCGAGACTCAATTGACAGTGCAGCAATTCGCTGTGGGCAGTCCGCGTCCGTTTGCCGGGTACACGAATAGCGACTTCGCGTATATCGGTTTTGGAGTTTCGCAGGAGATTCCATTTCCTGGCAAGCGCGGTCTGCGCGGAGAAGTGGCGAACAGTGACGCAGATGCGCGCCAGATTCAAATTGAATCCGTGCGCCGCACTATCGTTGCGAAGCTGAAGGCCACGTATTTCAGACTCGCCTACCTGCAGCAGACGCTTGCTGTGCTCGAAAAAGACGATCAGCTACTGAAGGACGTGGAGCAGATCGTGGAGTCCCGCTATCGCGTCGGCCAAGGCAATCAGCAGGAAGTTCTTAAGGCCCAGCTTCAGCACACCAAGATTCTCCAGGAAATCACAATGCACCACCGCGAGGTTGGGCAGTTGGAAGCACTGCTGAAGCAGCTGTTGAACCGGCCGCAAGACTCCCCTGACATTCAGACCCAGCCGCTCGGTCTGCGTGAAATTCGTTATAGCGCGTCAGAGCTTCTGAATCTCGTCAAACAACAGAATCCGGATATTCAAGCGCAACAACAGATGGTGAGGAAAGCTGAATCTCAGGTCGCACTTGCGAACAAGGATTTTCGGCCGGACTTCAACGTTCAGTACATGTACGAGAACACAGATCGAAAATTCCGGGACTACTACGTAGCTACGTTCGGCATTACCCTTCCCAATCGCGGACGGCGCAAAGCTGAGCTGGCAGAAGCCGAAGCCAGCCGTCAACAAGCGATCAGGCAGTTGGAAGCTGAGTCGCAAAAGCGGCTGGCTGAAGTTCAGGATCAATATGTGTTTGCGCAAACCTCCGCGGAACAACTGAAGATCTACAAAGAAGGTCTGATTCCACAATCGGAAGCAACTTTCCGCTCTGCGTTAGCTGCATATCAGGCCAATCGCCAGGACTTCCAGACGCTGCTTTCGTCATTCCTTGACGTGCTGAATCTCGAAACTGAATACCAGCGGGAATTGGCTGATCACGAATCGTCTCTCGCACAGTTGGAAGCCTTGACTGGGGTGAGCTTTCAATGAGCGGGCATGAAATCAATGCAAGTGCAAATCGGGAAGATACCGAAGAAAGGCTTCTGGGACTTCTCATGACCGAAGATGAAAAAAACGCCAAATACAAACGAGTGATGATTCTGACGATCGGCCTGAACGTGCTTCTCGCAGCGGCTCTGTTTGCGTTCTGGTGGCACTCGCGGCATTCGACAACAAACAGTCCTGCTCCCACAGCCGATTCAGCTACGCAGAACGGCAGCGGCGAAGCCATGCCATCTGCCGCAGGCGCCGATTCCACGAGTTCCACAATGGCAGGCAACGAAGTGCCCCTCGCTCCCGTGCAACTGACTCCTCAACGCATGCAGAGCATCGGCGTGAAGCTCGGCAAGGTCGAGATGAAGAAGGTGAGCAATGACATCCGGGTCACAGGCAATGTCGATGTTGATGAAAGGCGACTTGCGAGTGTTCAGCTTCGCTTCTCAGGATGGATTCGCAAAGTCTTTGCAGATGCGACCTACGATTATGTCCACAAGGGGCAGCCGTTGTTCACGATTTACAGCCCTGATCTAGTCACTACCGAGCAGGAGTATCTTCTAGCGCGCAAGAACCAGCAGCAGTTGGGACAGAGTTCGATCCAAGGCGTCGCATCTGGTGCCGACACTCTGGTTTCGGCAGCAAAAGAACGCTTGCAACAGTGGGAGATCCCATCGAGCGAAATCTCGAAGCTCGAAACCAGCGGCAAAGTCATCACCGAAGTCACCTTCAACTCTCCAGTTTCCGGTTACATCACCGAACGGAATGCCCTACCCAACATGTACGTGCAACCAGAGAGCAAGCTGTACACGGTTGCCGATCTCTCGACAGTTTGGGTGTATGCGCAAGTGTTTCAGACCGATGTGGGACGGATTAAACCGGGGGACCCTGCTGAGGTCACCCTGGATGCTTATCCGTGGAAAGTCTTCAGAGGGCGCGTGGAGTTCATTCTTCCCCAAGTGGACATGAATACACGCACGGTGCGCGTGCGGCTGGTGTTTCCCAATCCTGGCCTGCAACTCAAGCCCGGCATGTATGTCAACGTCACCCTTAAGACATCAGAGGGCAAGACTCTGACGGTGCCCGCGTCGGCAGTTTTTCATTCTGGAATGCGCAACCTTCTCTTCGTCAACAAAGGGGAAGGAAATCTGGAGCCACATGAAGTCGAGTTAGGCCCACGAGTGGGCGAAGACTATGTTGTGTTGAAGGGAGTGAAACAAGGCGACTCGATTGTCACCTCGGCCAATTTCCTCATTGATTCCGAGGCGCAATTACAAGCAGCAGCCGGAGCATTCGTCCCGCCGCCACCGGGAGCTGGTGCTGCAGCAGCGATGAATCGTCCAGAAGGAACTTCGCAGGTCAATGTGGAGTTGACTAGCGATCCCTCACCGCCGCGCAAGGGCAGCAATGTCTTACGGGTCAAGCTGACCGGCGCTAACGGCGCTGCACTCAGCGGTGCGCAGGTGAATGTAACATTCTTCATGGCAGCAATGCCGGCAATGGGAATGGCAGCGATGAAAACCGGCGTGGACCTCAGCGATAAAGGCAACGGCATGTACGAAGGCAAGGGCGATCTCGGTTCAGGTGGAACCTGGCAGGTGTCCATTGTCGCTCGCCAGAACGGGAATGTGATAGCCAGCAAGCAGGTCACGGTGAACGCCACGGGAGGGATGTAACGTGATTGCCCGAATCATCGAATGGTGCGCACGTAATCGCTTCCTCGTGTTCACGGGAACATTTCTGCTCGTCATGGCGGGAATCTGGTCAATGCAGCGGATTCCACTGGATGCGCTCCCGGACATTTCCGACGTTCAAGTCATCATTCATACCAATTGGGAGGGTGAGCCGCCCAACATCATCGAAGACCAGGTCACATATCCCATCGTCACCTCGTTGTTAGCTGCTCCGCAAGTGAAAGCCGTGCGTGCGCAGACGATGTTCAATGATTCTTATGTTTTCGTTGTATTTCAGGATGGTACGGATATGTACTGGGCGCGTTCACGTGTCCTTGAATATCTGCAGACCATTCAAGGCCGCCTGCCGGCGAATGTGCATCCCGCAATCGGACCTGATGCTACGGGCGCTGGTTGGGTTTACGAGTACGCGTTGGTCGATCACACGCACAAGTACAGCCTGGCAGACCTGCGCAGCTTGCAGGATTGGCACCTGCGTTACCAGCTCGAAACCGTTTCGGGCGTAGCCGAGGTCGCAAGCATCGGTGGTTTTGTCCGCCAATATCAGATTCAGCTAGACCCAAACAAGCTGCTCGCCTACGGCATTCCGCTCTCCACGGTTATTGATCGTGTGAAATCGAGCACGAATGAGGTCGGCGGTCGCGTCCTGGAGCTGAGCGGGACACGTTATTACGTTCGCGGCCTTGGTTATCTGAGGTCTCTTGCCGATTTGGAAAACGTACCCGTCAGTGCCAAAAACGGGACGCCCGTCCTGATCAAGGATCTCGGCATCGTCTCATTCGGACCGGATACTCGCGAGGGCGTGGCGGAATGGCAAGGACAGGGCGAAACGGTGGGCGGCATTGTCGTAATGCGCTACGGCCTGAATGCGCTCAACGTGATCGACGGAGTCAAGAAGAAGCTTGCGGAAATCAAGGGCTCTCTCCCTCCCGGAGTAGAAGTGGTCGCGGGCTACGACCGTGCTCCCTTGATTCAAGAATCGATCAAAACTCTGCAACGCGATCTGATCGAGGAAGCGATCATCGTCAGCCTGGTGATCATCATCTTTCTTTTCCACTTCCGCTCGGCTCTTATTCCGATCATCACGCTTCCCATTGCGGTCATCGCCTCGTTTATTCCGATGTACTACCTCCATGTCAGCTCGAACATCATGTCGCTGGGTGGACTGGCTCTAGCCATTGGTGTTCTGGTGGATGCAGCTATTGTCATGGTCGAGAATGGATATAGGCATCTGTCCGAGCCGCCGGCGAGTCTTCCCGTCCCGGTCAGCACAGTTGGCGCGGAACACGTCAGCTACGCGGAGAGAGTCGAACCGACGGAAAGACACGAGGTAACGGAAAGGGACCGGCGACGCATTCTGATCGATGCAGCGAAGCAAGTTGGGCCGGCGCTCTTCTTTTCACTTGTAATCATCGTGGTCTCCTTCATTCCTGTCTTCCTGCTTGAAGCCCAGGAAGGGAGAATGTTCAAGCCGCTCGCGTGGACCAAGACCCTGGCCGTAAGTTTCTCCTCATTGCTTGCCGTCACGCTTGTCCCGGTGCTGATGGTCATCTTCATCAAGGGGAAATTAAGACCTGAGTCTGAGAATCCGATTTCCCGATTTACC
>DATLKS010000203.1:0-9517 GCA_035538255.1 Terriglobales bacterium | reverse complement strand
CTGCGCCATAGACCCACGCGTCGCGATGGTTGCCGCCGACCACCCACTCGTCAGGGAACTCGCTGCCGCGCACGGTGCCGATCACGTCCCAGATCGTCTTATATGGCATCTCCATCTTCAGGTGCATTTTTACGCGCACCGGGCCGGGACCAAGGTGATAGGTGAACGGCAGAGCACCCTGCCAGTCCCGCGGCGTCTCTGGCCCGGCGAGGTTTTGCAGAATCGGTGATGCGTCGGCAAACGACAGCGGCATCGTCGGCACCTTAGGAAGATCGGTTGCCGCAGCCGGTGATGTACGCTGCGCATCAGGAAGAGTAGGTACCGATGCGATTCCTGGCGTTGTCGGGTCGCCGGCGTACATGAAGGTGTAATTCACCGAGCCGCGCTGTATTCCGGTCGGCGGGCGGAATGGGCCCTTCGGATACATATCGCCGCGGTAATACCCGTCATCGATCGGATCCGAGTAGATGATCACGCCCGTGGCTCCGTGCTCCTGTGCCACAAGGCTCTTCACCCCGCGATAATTACCGCCGTAGCGGACGATGACCAGCTTGCCGCGAACATCTACTCTCTCCGCCTCAAGCTGCTTGTAATCCTGTGGAGTCCCGTAATTTGCGTAGACCACGTCGGCTTCCACATCTCCCGATGGGGAATAAGCGTTATAAGCGGGCAATATGCGCGGATCTTCATCGTACGGGTCTCCCTCGACATACTCGCGGCTGGGTCCATGCATTTTGACATTTGCTGGAGCGGTGATATCGATGCTCACTTCCTGCGGAAATGAGAGCAGAACTTTGTACTCGACGATTTGCGTATTCAGGCCGGCTTCGCGGAATTTCTGGGCGACATATTCTGCGGTCTTCCGGTCTTCTGGCGATCCAGCCACATGCGGAGCCTGTGTCAATATGCGGAGATGTTCCTCGGCCAGCCGCGGGTCAGGAGACTGGTTGAACTTGCGATCGATCTCCGCCTGATGGGAAAAATCGCGGAAGCCAAAGACCCGGTCGGTGGAATTGATTTGGGAAGTTTGTTTGAATCCTGCCAGAAGGAAAACTGCGATGAGCAGAAACGCTGATTGCCGCCGGCGGAAAGATGACAATTAGGATGCTCCAGAGGCGAATTCGAGAACAGAAGAGGGTAACATCTTGTGCCGAACAGGACGTCGTTCGGGGTCCAGCCGCGGCGCTAATTCCGGTCGAATCTAATGTGAAAAAACCAGCCAAACGCTCATCCTTTGAGATGAAATTGAGAACACGCCTGTTTTTCTCCTGTTAGGAAACGTCCGCTCCGCGTCTCTAAAGAATCTCCCGCACATCTCCGACACGCCGGGTTACGTGCTCACGATCCAAATATTCGAGCAAAGGGATAGCGTGTTTGCGCGTCACACCAATCAAGTCCTTGAAGCGGCCGACGTCGATCTTCGGTGTCTTGCCCTTCTCGGCGATCACCATTCGTCGCAGTTGGTCCAGTGCCGCGCGATGGAAGACAAGCTCATCACCGAGCTTCACTAAAACACCCTCGCGCAGCAGCAGGGTCATAATTTTTTGACTCCGGCTGCGATCGATTGAAAGCGTAGCCAGCACATCCTTGAGCAAAGGAACCTTCAAGCCGGCAGAAGAGAACGCTTGCTCGATGGTTTTGCGCGCGCGTTCCTCGTCCCCGCTCATGGTCACGCCGCGTCCCGCGAGCCGCACCTGCTCGCTATGCATTTCGATCTTTTTGCCTGCTGTGAGCTGGCCGAGGAGAAAGGAAAAAACAGTTTCGTTCAACTGAAGCTTTTCGCGCAGCGTCTCTTTGGCTATGCCCGCCACAAGTGGATTTCCCCGGTGAAACTCTTCAAGGGTAGTCAGTAAATCCTTGGCTGCTTCGATGGCTGCGTTCTTGGAGAGCAAAAGATCTCCCGCTGCGAGTAGTCGCCCGGCTGCGAGCAAATTCTGAACGTCGGGATCGATTGACGCGCGAGTTCGTCCTGTTTCTTTAATGGCGTCAGAACGAGCCATACCATCCCGGTGGCGACGCTCCACTCGCAGTGCCAGTGCCTCGACAGGACTTGTCTCCGCAAGCGTAGCGAGAAACTCTCTCGCGCTAACGATATGCTTGGTAGTGCGGCGAGGAGGAAAAGCATCGAGCACCACACCACCACCGATGGTGATCAGGGGCGAGAACTGGCGAATAATAAATCGATCGCCGGGGATGACGACCAGCCGGTCCGCGAGATGCAGTTGCACCAAAGCGCTCTCCCCTGGTTCAACTTGCTTGCTTTCGAATAAGCGCACCTGCGCGATCGTCTCAGAGGCATAGCAGTGGAGGTGCACGCGAGCCAAATGCTTTAGCGGCCTTGTGCTCGGAAGGAGTTGTAGTCGGACATCGATGTATCGCGTTGGCTCAAGCGTTGCGGGCTGTGTCAGCATCATGCCCCGGGCCAGTTCTTCAGTTCCTATGCCAGCCAGGTTCACAGCCGTGCGCTCGCCCGCGCAGGCCTGCTCCGTGGCTGCTCCGTGCACCTGGACTCCGCGTGCCCGCACGCGCTCTCCTGCGGGATGCAATTCCAACTCCTGATCGCGCTGAATGGTGCCCGACACCAGTGTGCCGGTCACTACCGTGCCGAACCCCTTCATGACGAATGCGCGATCGATCGGCAGTCGCGTGAGAGTGGCTGAGTTCTTCGTGCCGACTTCTGATGCAACACGCGCGAGCTCGCGCTTAAGTACATCGATGCCGTCGCCCTGGACTGCGCTCACAGGAATGATGGGCGTGCGCTGCGGATCAAGAAACGATCCCCGCAGAAAGTCTTCGATTTCCAGCCGAACGACTTCAAGGGTGTCCTTATCAACTGTATCCGACTTCGTCAAAGCAACAATGCCGCGGGGGATCGCCAGAAGACGGCAGATGTCGAAGTGCTCGCGCGTCTGCGGTTTCACGCCTTCGTCTGCAGCGATGACCAGCAGCACAATGTCGATCCCGCCAACGCCCGCGAGCATGTTGCGGACGAAGCGCTCGTGTCCTGGGACATCTACGAATCCAAGGCGCAGCGTTTCGCTCGACTCGGAGGTCAGTTCCAAATTGGCAAATCCGAGATCGATAGTGATGCCGCGCCGTTTCTCTTCCTCAAGGCGATCGGCATTGATGCCTGTAAGCGCCTTCACCAGCGTAGTCTTGCCGTGATCAATGTGCCCGGCCGTGCCAACGATGACGGATTTCATCTGATACTAGTTTAAAGCTGAGCAGTGGGCGAATGAATCGGCAGAGAGGAAGAATGTAGGGAGAGATGGCTGGCGGTCCCGACTTCCGAGTGGAACCCGGACTAGAGACCTTCCCTCGTCCCAGTTTTGATACTCCTGTAAGCTGCGTCGAGCACTTGCTGATTCTTAAGTCCTTCAACTCCGGGCACGAGAAAAGGAATGCCTTTCTCCATGCTTAAAGCAAAGGCATCGACTTGATCCGCATAGCTGCCGTCGTTAGAGACTTGCTCCCGCACGATCTGGCCGCCGATAGGCTTCGTCTGCAGTTCGATTTCGTGGTCGACGGTGAGTGCGTCTTCAGCGCCCACCACGCCGCCATCGCATGTAATCCAAAGCGGCGTTCGATATTCGGCGCGGGTGGAGACAGTCACGTCTGCGAGCGTCCCGGTTTGGAACTCAAGCAGCAGAGTCGCTCCGGCCTCCACTGCACCGGATTCCTGGTCGTACAACGCGCGCGCATACACGGAGGCAACCTCATCGCGAAGAATGTAGCGCAGCGCATCGATACAATGCACTGCCACGTCTCCTACAGGGCCGCCGCAAGCTAAAGTAGGATCCTTGAGCCACGTGCGGGCGTGATTACGGATGAAGTAGTGGAATTCTGAGCGCGCCATAAGAGGCTTGCCTACGCCTCCGGCCGCGATGACTTCACGAATCCGATTCACGCTGCGCGCGAAGCGAAAGTTCTGAGCGACGCCGAGGTGAACGCCGGCCCGCTCCGCAGCCTCTATCATGCGTTCGCATTCGGCAGAGTTCATCGCCATCGGCTTCTCACAAAGCACAGCCTTGCGATGTTGTACCGCGATCAGCACATGCTGCAGATGTAACGCGTCCGGAGAAGCCACGAAAATCGCATCGACGTCGGCAGAAGCGCACAGCGTCTCCGGAGTCTCGTATGCCCGTAATGGGAATCGCCTATACTGCTGGACAGCTTCCTTGGCCTTCTGCAGATCGCGACGCCAAACACCGCTGACAGTGCAGTGCTTGGCTTCGGCGAAGCCCGGCATCAGGCGACGCACCGCATGGAGGCCAAAGCCAAGGATTCCGTAGCGAACCATTGGTGGAGTCGCCGCCTACTTCACGCTCTTCAGCAGCTCGTCAGCGTAGTAGTCTTCGATCTTGGCCTCGTTATGCACTACGTCATAATAAGCGGCCTTCAGCAGTTGCTCCCGGCTGTCGCGTAGTTGTTCTCGAATGAACTGCTGCACGCGCGGATCGTTCAGCTCGCGTTGTCCGGCTGGCTCTTTGGAAATGAGGCGAACGATGCTGTATCCGATGGTGCGTTTAGTGTTGGGATCGATCATCGACAATGGATGGCTGATCTCCCCCGGCTTCAATTTGGAAACAGCGGAATAGATTTCCGGATTCGTGCGCAGTTGCGATTCAGAGATCATTCCCATGTCGCCGCCGTTCCCTGCCGTGTCCGGCTGTTCGGAGTAGTTCATGGCGACCTGCGAGAAGTCGTCTCCGCTCTCCAGACGATTCTCGATCATTTGGATCTTCTTGCGCGCGTCGTTCTCGTTTTGGGCTTTGTCGTTCTTCAGGTTGCTCACCTGCTGCCCCGGCTGGGCTGTAACCACGATCTGGGCGAGATGATAACGAGGCTCGATAAGGTTGAACTGGGACTTGTTGGTGTTGTAAAAGTCGGAAATTTCTTTATCCGTTATGTTGATCTTCGAGGTGATCTCTTTGTTCAGGACCTTGTCGATCGTAAGATTTCGCCGCAGATCGCGCCTGAGGTCATCCAGACTCATGTGGCTGTCTTTGAGCTTCTGTGTGAACTGCTCCTGAGTGTAAGGGGCTTTCAACTCGTTGAGCTTGCGATCGACTTCTTCGTCCGTGGCAAGCAGCCCGAGCTTCTCCGCGCGCTGCATCATGATTTCCTGATCGATCAGTTGCTTGAGAATGTTAAGGCGCAAGCTCTCAGCCTGCTCTCCCGTAGGCTTCTGCGGCGAATTGGCCGATTGATTTTCGTAGTACTTATCAACTTCAGAGCGCGTAATGTAATGGCCATTTACTTTGGCCATCACATCGGCGCCATGCGCGGAGGCGCGACAGCCAGCAAGAACCGCGCAGAAAGCCAGCAGGCAAACCAGCTGGAAACGAGCGCAAATAAAATTCAAACAAGGTCTCCACAAACGCAGATGCAATGAGACGAACGAGTGGATTGTACAGCAGCGCAGAAGCGTGGTTCCAACTCAACCAGACGGCTGACAGTTTGCTCAGGCTCTCAACAGTGCGGGAGATCATTGGCTCGGATGCGAAAGACGGAAGCTATAATCCCGCCATGCTATCGAATAATCTGACCGCACAGTTTATCGAGTTCTCGCGGTGTAAGCTGTTGGACGAGTACTGGCCGCGTCTTCGCGCCTGTGTCGAATCGCTCACCGACGAGCAGGTTTGGTGGCGTCCGAATGAGGCCAGCAACAGCATCGGCAACTTAATGCTGCATTTGAATGGAAACGTCACGCAGTGGCTACTGGCGCCGTTCGATCATCGCGAGGACAAGCGCAACCGTCCGGCCGAGTTCTCCGAGCGCCAGTCGATTGCTAAAACGCAGTTGCTGCAGACGCTCGCAGCCACTTTGCATGAGGTAGCAGGGGTATTGCCCCGCATCACAGAGTCTGACCTGCTGGAGACTTATCAGATCCAGGGATACACCGTTACCGGACTACACGCGGTGTACCAGGTGATCGAACACTTCGGACTTCACTACGGACAGATCACCTACATTACGAAGATGCTCCGCGGCCAGGATTTAGGTTTTTACCGCGAACTGCAGGCGACTGGACGGCTGAACGCGTAGATCGGAGTCGAAGAGTCATTCCGAGTCGTCGAGGGACAGCATGAGCAAAGTCGACGTGTGTGAGCACGCCAAATGCATCGAGCACTTGCGGCGGCGCCGATTCCGTTATTACGCTTTCCTGACTAGGTTTTCGCGAATCTAGCCGTTACCAGCTTAACTGCAACAGGGAAACAGATTGCCGCGGGAGCGTGAGGTTGAAGCTCGCTTCTTCATTCGCCAAAGAGACCCATCGGGGAGAATCATTCTGCTGAAGTTGTCCTGCGGCTTGCAGGGCCGCATATTGCTCCGGCGATAGAGATTGCGGCGATCCCATTTTCTTCCAGACCGCCCACGAATTGCTGTGGGTTTCGTCGATGCGATATTCGCGCAGCAAAACACGCCGTGTGCTGCTGCGAAGACCAGCAATTACCAATCGCACTTTCGCTACGGGGCCGACTATATCGTCGTCACAATAGTTCCAAGTCAAAACAGAAAGTTCATGGTCCCGAGCGACGGCAAAAGCGTCTACGTCCGGTTCGCGTGAGCCTTCTCCGAGCATGGTCGCCAATGGCAGGCGGCGATTGCTTTCTGCTTTCACTCGATTTCCCTGCATCATTCCCAGCATGCGAAAAAGATTCAGCACCGGCTTGTCAATTCCATTGGTGGCCAAAGTACGTAAGCCATCGAAGTAAGGCTGTCCCTCAAATTCGAATGCCCAGGTCAGCATCCCTGTGATGTTGGATTGCTCGCTATCGGCGAGTTCGTAAATGGTCTTGAGCGTCACGGCTGTGTATGCCGGATAGACTGTTCCATTTCGGTATGCATTCTGCGGGTAGAAGCGCGCAGAGCAAGCCGCGCATCCTTCGGGATCCGATTCACTCAGTACGATCGGCAGATCGCGAAATTTTGCGAACGAGCGCACGATGTGAAAGCCCTCATCGACGTCTTGCAGCTGTTTCGCAATCCCCATTCGGACGTGTCCATCAACGACAGAAGCTCGGCCCTTTGCGTGGTAAGTAATGAAATCGAGCGGAGCGCCGGTACCACCACTTGCAAAGTTCGCGCCATGATCGCAATGTTCAAGGAACTGCCGGAGGAATGCCGCCGCTTTCCGACTGGATGGTCCCGTGACTGCTGGACCGCCGATCCTGGCTGATGGCAGAGCGCGTTTCGCAGCTGCGGCAGTGTAGTCGTACAGTTTGTCGTACTCTTCTGGCGTGCCGTGCCAATAGGCAATATCGGGCTCGTTCCACACTTCCCAATACCAGGAGCCAACCTCCTGCTCACTGTATTTTTCTACACAGTGTCGTACCCACTGATATACAAGTTCTTCCCATTTGCGATAATCACGAGGAGGATAAGACCAGCCGATGGCATAGTTAGTATTTGCGGCGCCTGGAATCCAGGTAGGACGATAAGGCTCTGGCTTCGATGAGAAGGCTTCCGGCATGAAGCCGATTTCTACGAACGGCTTAGCTCCGGCGTGCAGGTAGGTATCAAATATGCGGTCGATGATCTTCCAGTCATAAATCGGGTTTCCTGCCTCATCTTCGGTATAAGCATTGGTAGATCCCCATTTGAGTCCGGCTATACCATCTCCTGTCGCAAGGAGAAAGTGAGTCCGAATATAGGCCGGAGTGCTACTCAGGGCTCCCAGCTCACCCACTAGCTTCGTGCCATTGCTGGTATAGGTGTAGTTCGGCTCGTCGTATCCGAAGTAGGCATAGATCGGCTTAAATGGGCCGATCGGCTGTGATGCATCGATTCGAATGGATGTCTGCTCCTGTCCGAATGCAGAGGGGACAGCCAGTGCTGCGACGAAAACGACCAATGTAATCTGAATTTTGTTGATCCTAGTCATGAGTGTATTTAGATATTTCTCATACGGATCGTCTATTCTCTCCCATTTCGGTCGAGCTTCGGATTTGCATGACGAGCGGGGCCAATCCTGAACGCCAAAATCGACGTTCTGGCCAGCTTTGGTTTGTCGTAGGGAGGAAATGGAATTGATTGACGAGACAGAAGCTCAGCTCAATCGCACAGACTTTGTTCAAAATTGCCCGACCTATAAGATTCGCGCCTGGCCGGACTGATACCGATGGAAGTCTTCCTGCCAGGCGCCAATGAGGCATGGCTTCAGCTCGAGCGGGAATCAGGCTGCCTTGCGGCTGCTGGATGAAGATGAGCTGCTGCTCTTCTTCGCCGGAACCTTCTTCCCCGCCCGACGAGCCTCGGATAATCCGATTGCAATTGCCTGTTTGCGGCTCTTTACTTTCTTTCCGCTGCGACCCATCTTCAGCCGGCCGCGCTTGAATTCGTGCATTTCGCGCTCAACATTCTTGCCTGCGCTCGGACTGTATTTGCGCCGCGAACGGCTGGACTTTCGGCCGCGCGATGTGTTGCGATGCGAGCTGCGTGCCGATGCGCTGCGACGGCTGCGGGCCGTACTTTTGCGCCGCGAGCTGCCACTGCTCCGGCGGCTCCTGCTTCGGGAAGAACTACGACGTGTGCTTGGCATGAGTGACTAGCCTCCTTTGGGATTCTCCTCATTTTGAGATTCAAGGAGTTACAGAGGAGGTTGGCAGAAAATGCACGGCTTTCGGTTCACGGAGATGATTGCGATAGGGCTAAAACTGAAAGCTGGAGGCACGCAGCACACGACAAGCCAGCGTGAATAGGTCGAATCCGTCCGTTGTCGGATGGACTCGACCACGACTCTACTGCGGATTTGCTCCCGCGGGAACCATAATGACTCCTACCTTCGCTCCCGTTTTGGTTTGCGCAGCACGGGTCTGGATGCGGCTCGAATCGATTCCTTTGCTCTTGCTCAGATATGTCTTTGCGTTTTCGGCGCGCTGAAGAGCTAGCGCGTCATTCTCGGATGGATTCGCGGAGCCTTCAAGAATCACGGTCGCGCTAGCCTCACGTTGCAGGCGGAGCGCATCATCATCGAGCACCGCTTTGGCGCGGTTGTCGACATACGTGCTATTCGGCTTAAAGGTGAGTTCATTCAACATCGCTGGAGTCAACGGCGCACTCGAAGGAGCAACCGGTGCAGCCTGAACGTCTACGTTAAGTGTCGTTTGAGCCGAGAGGTTTCGATCGTCCACCGCCGTCGCCGTCACCGTGACCGGACCAGGCGCGGTGCCTACCAGAGTCGCGCGGTTCTCCCGTGGAGTGATCTGTCCCGCGCTGGCCTGATAGTTGTAAGCGACCGTGTGTCCTTCTTCGGCGACTCCATTGCAGGTTATGTTGGAGGATTCTCCCACCTGAATGGTCGAGCGGCTGACGGAACAATTGATCGTCGGTGGCTCGGGAGGTGCGGCTGGCTCAGGCGCTGCCGCGACGATTGGAGTAGCATCGATCATCTCCACGCCATCGCCGAGGTGAACGTCCTCTGGCGTGTAAGTGGTCAGCGCAGCCGCAGAATTTGTACTGGTGCTGATTATCATCAATTCGCCGACTGAACGGCGCGGCAGCTCGCCTGCCT
>DATLKS010000202.1:0-7903 GCA_035538255.1 Terriglobales bacterium | reverse complement strand
AAATCCACGTATCGCAGTGGCATAGCGCACTTGGTACAACTTCTGTCTGTTCACCGTTTTTTGTGCTTCATTCTTCCAAAACAGTTTTCTACTAATACTGATGGCGCCTGGACCTCCTTGCTTCTCGGTTTCCCGAAATATGACCGCCTTTTCCGCTTCTTCATCCGGATTTCGGAATACCTGGGTTGCGGTGATGCTCCACTCCGTGAGGCCTTTTTCAAGCGAGGTTTCACTTAGAAGGAAGTGATGAATGCGCGAATCGTTTTTCTCACTGAAGTCTCTGATTTGAAAGTGGCCGCTCTTCGGTAGAGCTATTGTGAATCCGAAGAATGCGTTGGTGTACTGGCGCGGAGACAGGTATCCGCTTTCCGGAATAGGGACTTTGGGTTGCAGCGGTGGAGAGTCGGGAGCGGCACACCAGCCCCGACTGGCAAAGCAGAAAAGCACGATTAGGGCGGTAATCCTGCGCATGTTGGCACGTGACACAGCCTTGGTAGGCACACAAGCGAGGGCGCCTGTGCCACAACCTCAGTTTATCGCTTATTGCAGCCGATTCTGACTATTCCCGCCGATTCCTGTGCGACCAAGTAGCCCCCGAATGCAGACAATCAGACTTGACGGTTAACTGGTCTGTTCGCGCTTCTGTTTACATTCACTGAGGATGGCCTGGTGGAGTCTGTCTCGGATCGGATCGGGGAGGGGATAAACGTCGTTGTCTCGGTAGATTTCGATGGTTTTACGCGTTGTGTTGCAGACCACGAAGCAGTTGTGGCACCACTGAAGGTGCTCTTCCAGCTCCGTTTTAAGCTGGACATCGATGTTGCCGTCCAGGTACTCGTTAAGTTCTTTAAGGAAGTCTTTGCACTTCACTGCGGCTTAGCCCCGTCCCTTTTACCTTTTTGGAAGTAGCGGTTGAGGCGCTCCCGAAGTTGGAGCCGGGCCCTCAAAAGCCGCGATTTCACGGCAGGGACGCTTAAATTTAGCATCTCCGCCGTCTCTTCTGTTGATAATCCTTCGATGTCCCGCAAAACGAAAACGGTGCGGAAACTTTGGGGTAACCCCTGGATCGTCTTCTGGAGTATGTCTCCCAGCTCCGACTGGCCGTAAAGCTGCTCCGGGTTAGGGCCCCAATCCGCCACTTCGCGGGGCATTGACCCTTCTTCGGTTTCCACGTCCTCGTCGATGGATACGGTCTTGCTGGTCTTGCGGCGCCGCAGCTTCATTAGCGCCTCGTTTACCGCGATCCGCACCAGCCAGGTGTAAAACTTGGAATTACCCTGAAATTGGCCGAGATTCTGATAGGCCTTTATAAATGCGTCTTGTACAACATCCTCCGCATCCTCCCGGTTCTGGGTGATGTGCTGGGCGATGCGGAACACATTACGATCGTAACGCTTGATCAACTGCTCAAACGCGGCGACGTCGCCGTGGCGGGCCGATTCGACCAGTGCCAGCTCTTCGGTCTGTGGCTCCGCTACCTTCGCTTCAAGACTGTTCATACTTATACGACTCAGAATAATTGAGTCTGTTATCTTAAATGCAAGTACGCAATCTTCGTTAATTAAGTTTAAGTACCTATGTGGATCGGGTGATCGGATCATAGGGTGAACTGAGATTAGAGCATCCGGATTCTACGAAAGTAGCACGCGTCTACTCGACGCGCGATTTTTGGTTCATGGCAAGATGCATCGGTGTTTGTCTTCACTTCACCCGATCACCGATGACCCGATCTCCCGATTCTCCTATAATCCCGCCTGAACAAGAGCAAAAACCGCCTCAGCATGGCTGATCTCGACCAAATTCGGAACACAATCGAGCGGGCCGCCTCCAAGCGTCTGGGCGATCAAATCGAGCATCTGCGCCGCGAAATCGTCGACGAAGTATTACGCGAGCTGGCTCCTCTCCTAACCTCCTCTGGTAAGGCCGGAGGCTCGCCGCAAGAAGGCTCCAGCAAAATGCTTTGCGACGCGGTCTCCGGGATCCAGGAGGCGCACTCGCAAGCCGACATTCTGAAAGTCTTGCTCGAAGTCGCAGCTAGATTTTCCGCCCGCGCCGCATTGTTTGTGGTGCGGGGTACGGCCTTAGCAGGTTGGCAGGCGCGCGGGTTCAAGGACGATAACATTCGCGGGCTCTCGATCGACGCTTCGAAGGGACTTGCTGCACGTGCCATCCAGGAGCGGGCGAAACTTTCCGGGTCTGCAACTGAGTTCGATCTAGTATTCGTGCAGCAGCGCGGAAACCCTCACGATAGCACCTGCATGCTGTTTCCTTTGGTCGTTAAGGATAAGGTCGCCGCGATTCTTTACTGTGATTCCGGAGGCCAACCCGGCATTCCGCCCGACTATTCCGGGGTGGATGTATTAGCGCGCTTTGCTTGCCTGTGGCTGGAGCATGAATCGGGCAAGAAGCAAGCCGGATCTGCGGCTGAACCCAGCCTGGAGGCTTCGGCAAGCATCCCTAGCGCCCCTGCTACACTTGGTCCCGTTCCACAGACTGTGAAACCCTCCCCCGTTGCAGGACCGGCAGTCGCGAAGGTCTCGCCAGAGGAACAGGAGATCCATGACAAAGCCAGACGGTTCGCCAAGCTTCTCGTGGACGAAATCAAGCTTTACAACCAATCGAAGGTCGCCGAAGGCAAGCAGAAACGGGATCTGTACAAGCTTTTGCGGGAAGATATCGAGAAGAGCCGGGCCACATACGACAAGCGTTACGGAGGCACGCCGGCTGCCGCAGCTAGGTATTTCGACTCAGAAGTGATCCGTATCCTTGCTGATAACGACCGTTCGCTGCTTGGAAGCGACTTTCCCGGATGAGATCGGGTTAATCTATAGGTGAGCTGAATTTAGGACGCCAATCCGCTGTGCTTTCTCGCTTTCTCTTTTCCATCCTGCTCATAGTCTCGATTTCCTGTACCTCCGCGTTCGCGCAGAGTGCCAGCCACAAAACCCACCAGCGCACAGCAGCGCAGAAACACAACTCGAAGTCGAGGCGAAGCCGGAACAAGGTCACCCCTGCACACAGGCAGAAACTTCGTCGGGCATTCGTCGCATCGTCAGATCTGCGGCCTATGGCCAAGCAGCTGCTCGAGCAGCCAACGCCTGCAGCTTATGCCGGAGTGGAACGCTATGCGCTGAAGCATCGCGCCGATGAGGGCGGGAGTCTTGCTCGTCTCGTACTTGGATATGCTCATCTGCAAGCGAAGGAATATCCGCAAGCTGAAAGAGACCTCAAGGTGGCTGCGGCTCGCGGCGGCGAACTCTCCGACTACGCTGACTTCTTTCTTGCCCAAAATGCAGCGGCGCAGAACGATCAACAGAAGGTTGCCAAGCTGCTGAGGGGATTCGCTGAGAAGTATCCCGATTCACTCTTCATCCGCGATGCGGAGCTGATGCGCGCGAGCTCTCTAGTGGCAACCGGCCAGAATGATGAGGCGGTTCGGCTGCTGGAATCGATGCGCGACAATAAGCCCGATGTGGAGCTTGAGCTTGGGCGCGCCTATGCCGCCTCGGGACAGAGCGCGAAGGCGATCGCCGTTTGGAATCACATTTACGCCGAGATACCGCTCAGCCAGGAAGCGTCGGCTGCCCAAATTGAACTGCTGAAGGTCGCATCAGAGGGGCTGGTCTCAATTCCGACTCTGGCTCAACGTCAGACCCGCGCCGAGCTGTTAATGAAGGGGCGCCGCTACGATCAGGCGGTTGAGGAATATCGCGCGATTCTCGACAGCGTCCGGTCCGATATGAGTCAGGAGCCGTTACAGCGCGAACTCAACATCAACCTCGGAGGCGCTCTCTACCACACGCATAAGGTAGATGAAGCTAAATCCTTGCTCGAATCAGTTCCTGCAACAACTGACGAATCTGAGGCGCAAAGGCTTTATTATCTCCACGAGATCGCGCGCAGTCAGGACGATGGAGACAAGGAACGACAACTCGTCGCCGAGATGATGCAGAAGTTTCCTGCGAGCCCGTGGCTCCAGGAGGCGCTGCTGTCGGCCAGCAACATGTATCTGCTGCGGCCCGATTACAAAACTGCAGTTGAATTTTACGGCGCCCAGTTCAAGCTCTTCCCAAAAGGGAAATATTCACCGTACTCTCACTGGAAGGCAGCATGGCTGAATCTACGCATGGGCAACAAAGATGAAGCCAAGCGCCTGATGGATGAGCAGATCGCCACCTATCCGGCAGGGCAGGAGATTCCTGCCACCCTCTACTGGCGCGCGCGTTTGGCTGAGGAAGATGGCGACTACGATCGCGCAGGCGAATACTACACATTCATCCAACAGCATTTTGCACATTACTATTACGCCGATCTGGCCAGCGAGCGTCTGCGCTTTCGCTTCGATCAATCGAAGCATGACGCTCAGCTCGACCAAATTCCCCAACAGCCCGATGTGGTTAAAGCCGATTTCGACCCGCCCACCGACGATCTGCGCGTTGCGCGGGCGCAGTTGCTGACGAACGCTGCGCTCTTCGATTTCGCAGTGCGCGAACTGCAATCCGAGCCGGACAAGCTCTATGCTCAGGCAGAGATCGCTCGCGTGTACATCAAAGCCGACCGGCCTGACCGGGCGCTGCAGTCGTTCAAGCATGCCGTTCCCGGCTACTTTGCCGGCGAGATCGACGACATGCCGCAGTGGGCGTGGAACGTACTGTTCCCAAAACCGTACTGGAACGATTTGACGCGTTACGCCAATGCGAATGGACTCGATCCGTTCCTGGTCGCGAGTCTGATCCGGCAGGAATCCGAATTCAACCCGCAGGCGGTCTCGCGCGCGAACGCCTGGGGACTGATGCAGTTGCTGCCTCCCGTAGGAAAGCAGTTAGCCAAAGAAGTTCGCATGCGCCGCTTCAGCCAGGAGCAGCTCACTGATCCTAGTGTGAACCTTCAGCTCGGCACGCGATATTTCAAGCATATGGTGGACAGCTTTGGCGGGCAGGTGGAATACGCGCTTGCAGCCTACAACGCCGGCGCGGATCGGGTAAAGACATGGCAAGCGCAAGGTCCATATCGGGACATCCACGAATTTGTAGAGTCTATCCCCTTCAGCGAGACTCGTGAGTACGTGCAGGCCATTATGCGAAATGCGACTGTGTATCGGTTGCTGTACTCGGGTAAAGTCGAAACTGCGCAGGCTAAGCCAGCGCCATAGTCTTCGTTACAACTGTTTTCCATCAATTCTGAAGATGCTGTCCAACGCCGTGTAACCGCTTCCGTCGCGCCGGTTTTTTAAAAAAGGATGACAGGAACGACAGACTTTTCGCAGGGTGAACCCTTATCATTTTGGCGAAGACATAACGGATATGGCGCGAAACAACATTCAAGTTGATAAACGATTGCTGCAAGAGGCACGAGAAATCACGGGTCTGAAAACGAAACAGGAGAAAGTGGATAGGGCTGTTGAACTTCTGGTGCAGTGCGAAACGAGGAAGGGAATTTTGCGGTATCACGGAAGCAGGATATGGAATGGTGACTTGAAGGCATCTCGACGAAATCGATGATTTCCCTGCCAGATATCCAACAAGCTCAACAGCGCATTCGGCCGTATGTCAAGCGCACTCCCACCGTTCGCAGCCGCACGTTGAGCGAGATGCTTGGCGCGAATGTCTATCTGAAGCTGGAGATTTTTCAGACTACCGGAGCATTCAAGGTGCGCGGCGCATTTAACAAAATCATTTGCGAGCTGGACGCCGCCAGAAAAGGTGGCGTTGTTGCGGTGAGCGGCGGCAATCATGCGCAGGCAGTTGCATATGCAGGGAAGCTCCTTGGCTGCCGCACGGTGATCCTTACTCTGCACACGACTCCCCGAAACTATCTTGACGCTACGCGTGGATACGGCGCCGAACTGGTCCTCCTCGACGACATCTCGCAGGCATTCGCAAAAGCTCATGAATACGCGTGCCAGGGCATGCTATTTGTGCATCCGTTTGACGACCCGCTGGTTATGGCCGGGCAAGGAACTCTCGGGCTTGAGATTCTCGAAGACCTTCCCGAGTTGAGTGACGTCTTCATCAGTATCGGCGGAGGCGGACTGATGAGCGGTACCGCGGTTGCGATTCGCTCACAGAAGAAAGTACGTTTCTGGGGAGTGGAAACCGAGGGAGCTGACACGATGGCGCGAGCGCTAGCTGCGGGGCATCCGGTGGAGATTCGGCCGACATCCATTGCGAGAACTCTGGGAGCACCTTCGGTGTCTGAGGCTACCCTGGCTTTCGCTCGGGAGCATCTAGCCAGCATTACGGTTGTGCCAGATCAGGGAGCGGTTGAAGCACTGAAGATTCTGCTGGAGCGCGCCAAAGTCCTGACTGAACCTGCGGCTTCCTGCACGTTGGCAGCAGCGATCAGGATGAGAGAACATTTCCAACCCGACCGCCATATCGTCCTGATCTTGTGTGGTGGCAATCTTGGCGTAGACGGTCTCTGCGAGTATCATGCGAAATTCCTGCAAAGCTGAACTCGGAGAAACCTTGAAAGCAATCAAACTCTTCTTCCTCGCCTCTCTGTTTGTTTCCACCTTAGCTTTTACTCAGAGCTTCACGGTTGACCAGGTGATGAGCTCGCCTTTTCCGACGCAGCTCACGTCCGCCAGGCAAGCTGATCTTGTCGGATGGGTCTTCAACAACAAAGGATCCGACAACGTCTGGATCGCCTCAGGTCCCGATTACTCCGGTCGCCAAATCACCCACTACTCGGGAGACGACGGGCAGCGCATCGCGTCACTCAAGATCACGCCTGACGGTCGCATCGTACTGTACGCGCGTGGATCGGAATTGAACGGAGGCGGGCGCTCGGCGAATCCGTTGAGTCTGCCGGCGCAGCCGAAGCAGCAGGTGTGGGCGTCTGCCGTCGAGAATGGCGAGCCGCGCCTGCTGGGTGACATGGGTTGCGAAAGTGAAGGATGCGAGGACATCCAAATTTCCCCAGACGGACGCTATGCGATCTGGGAAAGCAAGCATCAACTCTGGATTGCGCCAGTGAATGGTCCAAACGGGACAACAGCCAAGCAGTTGACGGATATTCGCGGAGAAGTTTCGTGGCCGCAGTGGTCGCCGGACAGCAGACGGATTGCATTTCGCATCGATCGCAAGACGCACAGTCTGGTTGCAATCGGAGACCTCGTACCCAATGTTGATCAGCTTCTTTCAGCCGAGACCCCTTCGTCCAGAGCGGAAGGTTCAGCTGTGAGCAAGAAAGAGCAGCCGACGCTGCTGATCGCTGTGCACTACGTTGCGCCTAGCACCGAACGCGATCGTTTTCCACGCTGGTCGGCCGATGGACGGCACATTGCCTTCATCCGCACCCCGGGCCAGGAGAATAAGCTTCCGCTCATTCCTCTGCGTCCTATTCCGTGGGAGCTTTGGGTAGCAGACACAACCAGCTATACCGGAAGACCGATTTGGCATAGTGGTACGACTCTGCGCGATTCGCTTCCGCCCTTTGCCGGAGAGTCATTGCAGTTTGCCGGTGATCATATTGTCTTTGTCTCCGAGCAGACGAATCGAAATCATCTTTATTCCATCCCCGCTGCAGGCGGCACGGCGGTGGAACTCACTGCCGGTGATTTCGATGTCGAAGATGTGACGCAGAACGATGAGGGACGCAGCACGATCATCTATTCTTCAAATCAGGACGATGTTGACCGCCGCCACATCTGGACGGTGGATGCAAAAGGCGGCGCTTCGCAGCAGTCGATCACGAAGGGAGACACCATCGAGTGGTTACCGGTGCTGGTTGGCGGAAATCGCATCTTCTGCCTGGGCTCCAGCGCAACTACGCCAGCGCAGCCATATCGCATTACTAATTCGGGAAGGCAACTCATCGCAAAAGATGCCTTACCGAAAGATTTTCCATCGTCGCAGCTCGTGGTTCCGAAGCAGGTGATCTTCAAGAGCAGCGATGGATA
>DATLKS010000201.1:0-11193 GCA_035538255.1 Terriglobales bacterium | reverse complement strand
TTTTTAAAAAGGAATCCGGATCGGAGATACTCCCGTACCCCTCCGAGGAGGGGGTTGTGGGCCTCCGAAATTAAAGAAACAAGACCTGGTGCTTCGTCTTTTTCGTGCTTATTCAAGCAGGAGTTTTGGCGGCAATTCGTTGAATTAACGCGTTGCGGCGCGCTTCGCCCTTAGCCATAACGTCCAGCTCAGTCTGTCGAAGCCAATCGGGGAGGAAGATGTGATAACTGATCCCGTACTCCGCTGCCAGCTTCTCAGCCGTGATTTGTTCGTGCTCCGCGAGTACGTGCCACGAAATTGGTTTGCCCACTTCATTGTTTCCCTCCCACGTGTGCGGCAACACAAGCTGGTATCCATGTAACTGAACTACCGCTGCGACCGGGGCCCTGCGCTTGGCTTCCCATATTTGGATTTCAGCCGGTAAATCTAGCCAGGCGTCTATTTTAGCCACAATTCGAGAAACAGCCCGAGGGCGAACGCCTGGACCCAGCCGTGAATGAGCAGATACATCAGCAACAGTAAGCCGCTTCTCATACTGAATACTCCCAAAAGGCTGATAGCTGTTCAGGTATTCTTTGAGCCATTGCCGCTCGACAGCCCAATAGCTCGCGTTCAGAAGTGGTGACATTACACCACATGTAGTAGGCAGCTTGACCCGATAGGCGCAATACCACTATATGTAGTGGTGCCCGAGCCACGGCACCACAACCGGTAGTAGGCCGCAGCCCCGGCCACCGCACTACCGGTTGTGGATTCAACCGCAGCGAACAGGAGTCGTCCGCATGGCAATCACCCAGCGAACCGGCATTAACCCCACCACGATGGCCTCGAACTGGTCGAAAGGTGTAGCGGCTGCCGGTGCATCATGGCTTAATGGCGTGGAAAATCCCCGCGCCCTTCCCAACGCCAACCCACAGGCTAACGCCCAAAACTGGCTCGCTGGCGTCCAGCAGGCGCAGCCGGCTTATGTTGCCGGCGTCTCAAGTCCCAACTACCTGACCCGGCTCGATGCAGGCGCGAAGGCCAAGCAGGGCTCTTACACAGGCTCCGGTCAAGCCCACGCCGCCGATTTTGCCTCCAGCGCATCAAAGCTCGCACCGATGATTCAGACAGCGCTGGCGTCGTTACCTCCTAAAGGTCCGAAAGGCACGAATACTGCCCGTTCTGACGCGTTCCAAACAGCGATGCACGCGCAAAAGGGCCAAGGGAAGAAGTCCTAATTTAGGCCACCAGAGCAGGCGCTGTTTCCGTCCTCCTTCGCAGCGCCTTGCTCCCCCAATAGTGAGGGTTAGCGATGTTTCACATGGAATTGTTCACCGGCTCGATAGCCAGCGGCGCGAATGCTTTCGTGCAGGTGCCGTTCTACACCACGTCAAACATCCTGCCTCAGCAGGTAAGTGGAATGCAGGTGTCGCCTGACTTGCCCTTCGTGCATAGCGTGCTTCCCGTCTCAGCAAACCTGGTGCATGTTCGAATTCAGGCAAACAGCATGCAGCCGTTCCCATATCCGACGCTCGGCCCGAACAACCGAGGCACCGCTTTCGAATCGCCGCCGCGAGTATGGGATTTCTCTCGTTACCCTATCCCCCTGAAGTCCACTGAGGAGTTTGACGTTTTCGCCACCCAGAATGTCGGCTCAGCTCAAACCGTCTACGTCGCGGTGCAGTTCACGGACAATAAGCCCGACAAAATGCCGGGCCCAATTAATCCGGGCAGTCTCGTAACAAATCAGCTTATGACCGGGCGCGCAGCTCCGATCCACTGGACTGCCTCAACCACGTTGAGCGCTGGCACTTGGACCAAAGTGCAGCCCGGTTTCGACCAGACGCTACCTGCTGGCTTTTATGCCCTAGTCGGCGCGCGAGTATTCTCAGCAACGGCTCTATTCTTCCGCATGTTCCCGGCAATGGGACCGAAGTGGCGTCCAGGTGGTCTGGCGGTTCAAGCCTATGACCAGATGGACGCGTTTTATCAGCGGCTCTTCTATTCGCAGTATGTTGGAGAAAAAAACTGGGGCGTCTGGTTGTACTTTTATCAGAACGTGCCTCCGCAAGTGGAAATCTTCGCAACTTCGGCTGACACGGCGGAAGAAGGCTGGTTCGATCTGGTTTACCTTGGACCACAGTTCGTCAAGGCCGCGATTTAAAGGGGACCGCGAGCAACACATAGTGTGCGTCGTAATCTCAATCTGTAGCTTGATAATCGTCGCGGCAGCGCTCTGGCACTGCTGGCAAGGTAAGGTTCCATGAGTGATTCCGAGCAGCGCTCACCAACTGTAGTCACCGTGCAGCAAGCTCCGCCGATCGAAGGTCGCGATGCAATCACGGCCGAAATCGACCGGCTCAATTCTCTGCTCGCCGCCGAGGAAGCGCGAATCAAGGCGGAAGAAGCGGAAAACACGCCGCCGCGTCCTGTCGATGAAATCTTGATGGATTTCGTCTCGCGCGTGACTGCTCTCCTTGGCAATCACCCGGCGGTTGACTCGCTTCACCGCGAACTTCGGCGAGCGTTCAGCAAATGAGCATCTGGGGTATCGATCAATCACTGGCCGGGCCGCAAGTCGCTACGGCAGGGGCGGACGTGGCTTGCGCAGCCGGCACAGAAACCAACGTGATTAGTGCGTCTCTCCCTGTCGGATTTACGGGGTTTAATGCGGTCCTGTTCGCTGATGTGGCGTGTGTCATCGTGATAGGTGCTACCGCTCCGACTGCTCTAGTGATCGCATTCAGATTAGGTGCGGGAGCTGATGTCGACACCTATGTCATTTCCCCCGCTGCGCTGGTTGCTAACGCCATCCTACAACTTTCGCCGGCGCTAGCGGCAAATCTCTCTAGAAGTTCAGCAGGGGGCAACGGGACGTGGAATATAACCGTCAACGCTACCGGCCAAGCAGTTACGTTCAAAGCTAACGGACGCGCTCTGTTCTCTTTTGGCCTCGGCGCGGATGCATAATGGCCGGCTTTCCCAACGTCGCGTTTCCCGAGGGTACAAGGGCGCTTACCCCCGTTCGGCCTCTGCCGACGATACGCCTCGATCGAGCGCAGCGTAACACCGTAACCGCTGCGGCGGTGGTTTCAAACAACGGTCAAATCTACCTTTACAATAACACGAATCAGGGGCAAATCCTTATTGTCCGCGCGTACTCAGAGGGACCAGCAGCGGCTCTACCCGTCAATATCGGCTATCTCCACGGCAAATTTGGTTCCGCTGCACCGGGAAACAATCAACCGCTGCTACCAGATCGAGGGCTGCTAGCAGGTCAACTATTCCAGAATCAGGGCTCGCTCTTTACGCCTGACTATGTGGACTACCAAGGCTATGCTGGCGCAGCGCTTTCTACTAGCTACCCCTTCGGAGTCTTGCCTCCCAACTGGTCTATGTTCTGGATTACTCAGACAGTCAACCAAGCGTTTACCGTTAGCGTTCTTTGGGAATGCTTGACCGCCGACGAATTTACTGAACAGTACGGCTCCTACGCGTAAGCGATTGGACGTTCAGCGTGGCTGCTGAGTTTCCGCTGCCGATCCCTAATGACCCCTCGCTCGCGATTAGCTTCATTTGGGATCTGCTCTCGTTCGTTACCCCCATACCCTCGCCGCTCGATTTAGTTCTCTCACTGTTCGGAGGAAGGCCGACCATGCAGGCGACTTACGATGTCGCCTCCGGACTCATAACTCAGCCCTCGCCCGCGCTGGTGCTCTGCGGAATCGGCGCTGCTTTCGATCTCCAGCACGGCATCCCGCTCTCAACCGGCAACCCTAATCCGGTTTTTGGCAATTACTTTGAGCAAGCGGTTTACATAGAGAGCCTGATCCGGTTTTCCAGCTCGGACCCCGGCTCAATGGCTCTGTCAGCCACCACTCTCAAAAACTGCCTGTATGAGGCTGGTAACCCCGGGTTAACAAACAACCCTACGATACTCGCGGTCAACCAGGCGTGGACCTCACTGACGCCTGCGCAGCAAGCGAACGTCAGGGCCACAGTCGCCGCTCAGCCGGCACCGCCGCCCGATGCCTCACGACATCCCACTGCGACAGTCTTGACATGGGGACAGCTCACTGCACTAGGACAGGTTTCAACGCCAGCTAACTCATTTTGGATGATTCAATCTACCATCAACAGCGCCAGTGTCGCTGGGCAAGGCGACATCGCCACGCTCGACACAACGCAGTTGCCCGACGGTCTCGCAAATGTATGGCTGTTCGACCTCACGGGCTCTGGCGGTTTGTATAGTCCTGGTCTGCGGGCGCTCCAGTACTACCAAGTCATAATCGTCAATCAGAATCCGCCGCCATCTGTACCAATTCCCGCGCCATCTCCGCCGCCGAGTACTCCGCCACCAGGAACACCGCCGCCTCCGCCGCCGCCACCACCAGGTAGCGCTCCACAAAACATCCAGCTCGAGGTATCACAAGGCCAGATAGTCGTAGGCACGGGAATCTTAGGCGCTTGCGTCACTGGTGGTCCGAATCCTAACGCGCATATCGGATGGCAGATTGACGGCGCTCACGCTGCCGGGCCAACCCCGGCGCCGACTTACGACGGCACCACAACTCAGTGCTACAACCAGAATTGGGACAGCACCACAGTCGGCGACGGCTCGCACACGCTGACCGCAAATTGGTGGACGCAGGCCGGTATTTTAATCGCAACCGCGTCTGTGACTATCAACGTCCAGAATGGATCACCGACCCCTACTCCGCCGCCACTTCCGCCGCCGCCGCCACTTCCGCCGCCGCCGCCGCCATGCACGCAGTTTACATCGCCACCTGCTGGCGACTACCTGGTCGGCACCATAACCATAAGCCTCGACTCAATCCCGTCGCCGGCGACATACGCGAACATTTACCTACAGCCGATCCTCACTGGTCCTGCTCAGGGGACACCGCCGCAACCAGTTCAGGTCGCGACCATACCGCCGAATTTCGCTCAATTCGATTCGACCACCATTGCCGATGGTCACTACTCGATGAAGGCGAGGCTATTCGACGCAGCGCACAACCTGGTCTGCCAGACCAGCATCAACGTCACGATCCAAAACCATCCGCAACCTACTCCGCCGCCTACTCCGCCGCCGCCTCCGCCGCCAGTGTTCGTCTGTCCGAAAATCACTTCACCACCAGACGGTGATTATCTGGTTGGGACGATCACGATCTCATACGACCAGCTAATCGCACCGGCAGAATATACAACCGTTCACATTGTCGATGCTGGTGGAAACGCTTTCTATGTCGCCCAACTGCCGCCGAACTTCTATCAATTCGACAGCACTAAATTTGCCGATGGCCTCTACACGCTCACGCTCTACGTGCTTGACGGCACAGGGAAGATCCTGTGTCAGCCAACTATTCACGTAACCATTCAAAACCACGTCCAGACGCCTCCTCCACCGCCGCCTCAGCCTCAGCCTTGCCCCGACCTAACCGCGCTCTCCAGCCTTACTGGCACCGCAAGCGCAATCGTCGGCGCGAATACCGACCCGTCCACGTTTGGCACCTACCCGACCGGCAACGTACCGGGCAGCAGCATTAATCTGTTTGGTGGACCCCTGCTCGACAACGCTACCGCTGCCTCGAAAGTCCAGCGGACTGCGATGTCGACCGTGGAAACCGGACCACACGGCGCAGCCAACCAGGCTGCAAATAATTACTACATCGCAGTAGCTAGCCAGAATTCGTCCGTATATCTCGCGGCGCTAAAGCAGGCGGCGCAGCAAAATACACCTTACGGCAGTTTCGATGTCTGGAATCGCATAGACGGGGCATGCCCGCTGAATGCGCCTACCACAGCGGAAGTTATTCAGTGGGCCGCTGCCAAGTGGGGCATCAATCCAGTGCTCGGTTACGCTGACGCTGTGAATGACAGCGGATGGGACCAGACGGCCCTTGGTGACTTAGGGTTAAGCGCTGGAATCTTTCAGCTAGCAGACAGCAACTCGGCGACAAATCCTAGCCACGCCTTTCCGCAGCTCGTAGGCTTGCCGATCCGCCTCGCGCTGGTATCGACCGCATTTAACGCGGATATGTTCTTCGCGATGATGTACGCGGTTTTCAACGGGCGCGTGCAGGGTGTTCCGAGCGGTTCGGTTCAATACGCAATTCAGTGGTACGCCAGCAGCCTCGATTTCTCTAATTTCAACTACGCGAACCTCGACATCCAGACGATTATCAATTCGGGCTGGCTCAGGTTTTTCCCTGGTGGAATGGCACCACCAGCCGGCGCGTCGACGCTCGTTGTGTGTCAGCCGCCGCCTCCTCCTCCGCCGCCGCCCACGCCGCCGCCGCCGCCGCCTCCTCCTCCGCCGCCGCCGCCCACTACGTGCATAGACCCTTGCGCGCAAGCGATCGATGCGGATGTACAAGCTATCAACGCCTCGCTGCAGGCGCTAATAAAGGCGATCCAAGGGCTACCATCGCAGCTCCCGCCGCCTCCAACACCACCAGGATCGCCGCCTCCTCCCGTAGTCAACGTACCGCCGCCCGATCTCACAGCGCTCAGTTCGGCGCTTTCGACCATCGCAGGCTGTGTCTGTCCGGCACTAGAAGACATCGCCAAAGCGATCTCGACCGCCGCTTCCAACCCGGCACCGCCGCCGACTATCGATTTGTCTGCACTCATCGCGGCAATAAAAGAAGTTTACTCGAACACGCCAGCTAACCAGCAAATCATCAACGCCGCCGCCACGCTCGGCACAATCGACCCTGCTGTTTCTCAGTCATCCGCGAGCAGCTTCTCGGTGCACTGGGACCCTGGGCGATTTCATCCGAAGATTGCCAAATGGCTAGCGGAAAGCGGTCTGCTTGGTGGACCAGGCACCCACGAATGGGCGCAAGCGTTGGAGCGAGTATTTATTGAGTTCTTCGAGTGGTTCAAAGGCGCGGCTATGTCTGTCTGGCCCGAAGTCGCCAGCGGGGCATCAGCGCTCGGCAAAGGCATCGTTGACAATTTCGGCACCGTGTTTAACGGCGCCTCCGCGCTCGAAACGGATCTACCGAAAATAATCTTTAACTGGACTCTGCAAAATGCTTTACCACCAGGACAAGTCACAGCAGATACTGTCGAAGAAGACGCGTTCAAGCTCCTCGGCGGCGCTTTTCTTGTCGGCCAGGGCGTTCATCTACTCGCGGAGCTTGCAGGCTACTTGAAGTATCCGGCTAGTTCCGTCTGGGCACATAACGCGGAAATGCTGATCGAATTGTTGGGGTATAAGGAAATACTCCGTTCCTTCCACGGTGCCTTTTTCCCGGTAGCTGTCCGCGAGCGGGCGCGTCAGCGGTATAACAAAGCTTACGCACCGTACATCGCCAACTCGAATACGGCCTACGAAGGCTTCGCCCGCGGGAAGGTAAGTCAGGTTCAGCGAGACACCTTGCTGAACCTTAACGGGCGCGATCCGAACTACATCGACCAGGAACAGGCTATCCGCTATCGACCGATCTCCCCATTCATGCTCGCTCGGGGCTTTCGCAACCGCGCACCATCTGCGGACGTGCTTCAGAACGTAATCACAGATCAGGGTATAACGCCTCAATTTCATGACCTCCTTGAACAAATCATCATCGACAGTTGTTACCAGAATCTTGAGCAAGGGCTCGAAAACAAAGTCTTGGCCGCTGCCGGTAAAGGAGTAATGACGCTCGACGCAGCGGTTGCACAGGTTCAAGCGTTGGGATGGGACGACAAAGCAGTTGGACTCGTGAAGCAGGCCGCGCTTATCGACCAGCAAACTTTCATAGTCGAAGAAGTTCGCCGCGAGGTTTTAGACGGAATCAAATCGGGCGGAATGACTGACCAGCAAGGCGCCGGACTTCTCCAAGCAGCAGGCGCAGCGCAGTGGCTAATCGACCATACTATTTCACTCGCTAACGCTGAATTTGCGATGCGAGCAGCGGAGAAAATCGAGAGTGAAGAACTACGCACCCAACACAAGACCCTCAATGACACAATGTCCGCACTTGAGGCTCAGTATCTGTCGGGCAATCTCAGCTTGGCTGGATTCACCGCAGCCGCTGAAGTCGCATGGTTCGTACTTTCAACAGCTTATGCAGGACTGGGCGCGTCTCCGGCACAAGTCCAGCAGCTCGAAGCTCTGCAACAATTGTCCATTGCTGCAAGTGTCACCAGAATGCAGGCTCTACAACAGGGCCGCATCGTAAACCTATTCGGGCTGCAAAAGGATCGCTCCGACGCGCAGCTACTCACCGCTCAGGTGAACAGCATCAAGGAAATGTACCTCCGCGCAGATACCACGCTCCTTGCGACTCAGAGCGCGCTGCAAAACCTCGGCATCCCGCAAGATTGGATAGACGCGCTTACCACCAGGTGGGACGCGCAGCTTCAGAAAAAAGGAGCGCTCGCACCGTGACGGACGGCTACAAACCGGAAGAAGATAAGCGCTGGCGAAACAGGGATCATCCGTACTGGAACGCGCTATGTAAGTGCAAACATCCGCGCCGAGAACACGACCCGGATGTTTGCGCGATGGGAGGTTGCAGTTGTAAAAGGTTTGTCGTTTACTACGACGACGCCAGCTTCAGACAGCCCTTGCCATTTTCCTACGCATGACCAGAGGCTGCGACATGTACGGAAACCCCTACGCTAAATATCGGCGCTACCTCGAAATGCGCAGAGAGCAAAACGTAGCGCGGAAAGAGCGTAAAGCTGCCGGCCTCAGACTACTTGCGGCTGGGGACAAAAGTACTCTTGATATAGCCATCATCCTCAAGTGCGGACTGAGAACAGTTCAACGCTGGAAACAAACTAAGCAAGGCGGTTATAAGTCGCCCATGCCTTATAGCCTTGCCTTTGAAAAACAGCCACGGCGAACAATGCGTTAATAATTGGCGTGTAGCATGAGGTTCGGAAATCACTGCCGGCATTCGGAAACAGCGCCGTAAGCTCCTTTTCATGCACGCTGTTTATTTGCCACAAGCCACGGTCGACCGAATCGTTGGAGTTGACGTGCGAAGCGAGCGGGTTGCCGCCTGACTCCTTCAGCGCGATCGCGGCAAACAGCTCTGGGTCAGGCCACCGACCATCTTTAATCGCTGGTGGCAGCTCATAGAGGTTAGCGACTTTATTGACCAATTCGACTAGCTCATTCCTTGTGAAATCCAAGTTTCATTTGCCTCCGTAGAAATAGTGCGGTGCTCACAGCATGGAGCTGCGCCACAAGTTTCTCTCGCCGACGCAGCTCGCTTGCATTCATTAGCCTTCGCGGGCCCATTGAGTGCATCTCCCTGCTCAGTTGGTCCGCGCGCCTCTTCAAGCGGTCCTCGACCGCGTCCATTGTTCATAACTCCCGGCGCGGCCGCGCCCGCGCCTCGCTCGCTCGTGACATCCTCCTCTCGCCGGCCCGGGAACCTCGCGGGCTTGGTTCACTGCTCGGCTTCGGCTACTCAGACGCATACAAAATCTCTCTCAGACACGGCGGAAAAAGGTGGATAGTTAACTGGGTTAACTATCATCACGGACCCTGCAACCCCCCTTCCATGGGCCCCGAACGCGTGTTCACGCTCCCTCCACCATCAGTCTGAGCGGACGCGTTCCACGCTCAGTGCACTCGCTTTTCGCGCACCGGCAATGGACCGTTCGGCGATTCGTTGCGCGGCTTGTCCCTAGGCGCTTCAATCACCCCGAGCACCGCGTCTACAAGATTCGACGCTAATGCCAGGTTCAGGTAGAAGTTCTCACGGTCGCCAGCGTCCCAAGCTTCACTCGCCCTTACCAGGATCGCCTCAGCTCTCCGGATCTGCTTCTGGTGAATCGTGCTCAAATCACTAAGTGCCATCACGCTATCCTCGCTCCTGTCGTCGTCACAGTTGACCATGGTCACCGCTCGCGCCGCTCGCCTCATGTTTTCATCGAGAAGCGCGAGCAATCCCTGGGGCTCGACTATTCGCCTACCGGGCCCCTAACGTCTGGGGTTTCCGTGACCCTCGCGGCCGGCCGTTTGCCCGCCCGCTGACAGGCGCGCGCCCTTCTCCTAGCCGCGAAGGTCACCCCCACCACCTCACCTCACCACAACTCCAATTGACTACTGCAAGGGTAATTCGCCGTGCTCTTGCATCTCTGCGACAATCTTCCGACCGATGATAAGGAATCGTCGTCTGTCGCCACTGAAGCCCTTTGCGCAAACGAGTCTGTAGATGACCTCAAGAGTGATGGCGTCGAGTAGCGCTCCGACGCCTTCGGTGACTTTTTCACCCATTGCCCATTGCTCCTTGTGTGCTCCGGCGACCGCGCCGATCGCCAAAGCGCAAAGGGCAGTGGGATTTGTCCCACTGCCCAAGCATCGTTTCGTATGAGAAGCAGCTCGAATGAGAGGAGGCACCGACGATGCCACCTACCACGACCAGTTGTAGGGTCCACCACAAGGTGGCAGAGAGTACAAACCAGAAGCCGCGCACCAGCCACAGAAGGGCCCCACGACTGCCCTCCGTTGCTGGCGCGCTTGATGTAGCCGCAATTAGTCCGACCGTCTCGGCCGCGCGTTTCGGACTCTGCGAGACGCGCCCGCCGTTACTCGCCAGTGCGGCTACATCACATGCGCCAAGTTGACATAATATCTCTACCCGCACCTAACAAAACCCCCGAAAGCAGGAGAGCCACAACGCTACGCAACTTCGCTCGTTCCTGCTTTACGTGCGTACGCAATTATCCTCGCTGTACGAAATTGCTCTGCCTTTGCGAGAATTTCTAGGCTGCTGACAATCTTGTCGTAACCCAAGCGCCAATAGACGTATTCGACCGCACCCGCGAAACACACAAGGGCGATCAACCCGATCACCACAAGATCGCGAATCACTTCATCCATTGCCGGAGCCTCCTTCGTGTTGGGATCCGCCCTGGTCGGCCGGCACGCCAGCCAATCCCATTAGCCGATTCCAAAACTCAACCGGAAGTTGGCGCTCCGCATACATCCCGCCAGCAGCTTTCTTTAACGCCGGCCTCGCGCCCTTGCGCATGATCTCAATGCTCGCCTCATAGGCTTGGCGCAGCAGCTCGCAAATGGCGACGCCGCGCGGCCCGAGCAGCGCTTTCACGCCATCGTCCGCCCGGTCTATTGCGGTTTGTATGCGGTAGCAGCGCTCCAGATCGGCCAGGGTGAGGATCGTTAGACCAGACTTGTTGGCTGCCATAGGTCCTAACTAACATATCCTACCCTCCAACGCAACACTTACCCAAGAAAAG
>DATLKS010000200.1:0-1690 GCA_035538255.1 Terriglobales bacterium | reverse complement strand
ACTATGTCCTACAGGATAGCGGGAATCGATGTCCACAAAAAGATACTGGCAGTAGTTGTGTCCGACGTGGAAGTCGAAGTTGAGTACGAGTTCGAGCGGCGAATGTTTGGCAGCAACCCCGAACAACTGCGATCACTCGCTACATGGCTGCTTGAGCAAGAAGCCGAGGAAGTGGTCATGGAATCAACGGCCCAATATTGGAAACCAGTGGGGGGAGCACTGGAACGGTATTGGAAGCCGATACGCGAGAAGCGCGAAGGCGCACGCCGGAGGTCGGGAACGTTGCATCTGGCGCAGGCGCAGTCCAATCGCGGGCGGCGCGGACGCAAGAGGGATTTCGCCGATGCCGAACGCCTGGTGAAGCGGCTGGTGGCCCGGGAATTGGTTCTGAGCTTTGTACCCGATACCGAGCAGCGCTTGTGGCGGACGGTAACGCGCAAGAAATACCAGTTGAGGTGCGATCGGGTGCGGCTGCAGAACCAAGTGGAGTCTCTTCTGGAAGAGGCCCACATTAAGTTATCCAGTCTGGTAACAGATCTGTTGGGTGTCAGTGCCCGGCGGATGCTGAAGGCGCTAGCTGACGGGGAAACCAATCCAGCCGCCCTGGCCGCTTTGGCCGATAAACAGTTGCGCGCTACGCCAGAACAGTTGTGCGACGCGCTCGGTCCGTGTACGGAGTTGAACGCCGTCTACCGGCGGCTGCTGAAGATGGCCTTGGAGGAATTGCGCTTGATCGAGGAGCAGATCGGCCAACTGGACCAAGAGATGGCCAGCCTGCTCAGCCAGCACCAGGATGCCGTCGAGCGGCTGGCAGAGGTGCCCGGTCTTGGAGTGGACTCAGCGCAGCAGATCATTGCCGAAGTCGGTCCCACCGCCGCGACCTTTCCTACAGCGAAGCATCTCTCCTCGTGGGTGGGTGCCTGCCCTGGCGACGAAGAGAGCGGCGGGGTGAACTACAGCCACCGGTCACCCAAAGGCAACCGCCACATGCGGCGCTTACTCAATCAGGCGGCCAACGCCGCAGCTAGAACCAAGGGAAGCATCTTCGAAATTGTCTATCGCCGCTCGGTCCCGCGCCTGGGGCACAACCAAGCGATCGGGGCTATTGCCCATCGACAGTGTCGGCTGATCTGGTTGATCCTGCATCAGGGAGTTCGTTACGAAGAACGGGGCCCAGCCGTCACCAAGCAATCAAAGCAAAAGCGTACCGCGAGAATGATTCGCCAACTCCGAAGCCTCGGCTATCGGATCGAACCACCAAATCCTCAACCGAGCCAAGCGCAAGCGTAGTGATTTTCGAGGCAGGCGGTGAGCGATCTCGGCCAGTGTCTCCTTTTCTCCTTCTGAGAGCGGCAGCCGACCTTTGATCTGACCTCTCAGGATCCGGTTCTCCGCCTCCAGATATTCGTTTCGCAACAGCGAGTTCTTGATTCTCTGTTCCGGTGACATAGGCGAGCAGGCGTGCCCAAAGCATCTTAGTTTCCCCTGTAATCTTGACTTCGTGAAACGCGAGATTGTAGGCGCTGTTTCTAAGTCGGAGAAGCCCATTCGAAAAGGGAGCCAGTGCAAAATCCTAAGCTGCGCTATTTCAAGCCGTTCGAGTTTTTTGACCACACGGGAATAAAACGAAATCTCCGGGGCTGACTTGAACCGGCACCTCATCAGTTTTCAATGGCTGCTATCCACTTCC
>DATLKS010000199.1:0-4007 GCA_035538255.1 Terriglobales bacterium | reverse complement strand
ATCAGGTACGGTAAGCTGGATGCGACCCACGAAGAACTTTTGGAAGCCGCGCGTAAAGCGCATGCTTTGGAGTTCATCGAGGATCTGCCGGACAGTTTTGAAACACCTCTCGGAGATTGGGGCTTGCGACTCTCTGGCGGACAACGGCAAAGGCTGGCGCTGGCTCGCGCATTCATCCGGGATCCAAAGATTCTGATCTTGGATGAAGCGACAAACGCACTCGACCTTATCTCAGAAAGCGTGATCCAGGATGCACTTGAGGAGTTCGGGCACGGCCGAACCGTATTGATCATCGCTCATCGCATCAGCACCATCGAGCATGCCGACAAGGTGATCGTGCTGGATAAAGGGAAAATAGCCGAAAGCGGTTCGGTAAACGAGCTCCTAATCAAAGGCGGTCTTTTCTCTCGTTTCTACAAACTGCAACTTAGGAAAACGGCGGGCGAGCGCATGCCGCAGCCCGCTCATGCTTCGACTTAAAGGGCACAGGAGTGTGCCTGTTCCCGGAAAAAGGAAATGAACATTAGCGCAATCTCTGATCTGCCTTCGTTGTCGCAGATGCGCACAGGCCGGCTCAATGAATCTGGTGTCTCACTGGTCATTCCGGTTCATAACGCCGAGGCGACGCTTACGGCGACCCTGCGTTCCGTGATTCAACAAAGCCACGCGGTTTGGGAAGCGATCATCGTCGACGACGGATCCACGGACAGTACACGGACTATGGCAAATGATTGGGTGCAGCGAGACCCGCGGTTCCGTGTTCTGCACCAAGACAAGGGAGGCGTCAGCGCTGCTCGTAACCACGGACTTCGGGAGGCGAGAAATCCTTACGTTCTTTTTCTGGATGGTGACGATCGCATTGCACCAGTGCACCTCGAGCGGATGCTAGAAAAATTGTCTTCGGACCCCGGACTGGACGCAGTGCACTGTGGCTGGCAAGACATTTTGCCGTCGGGAACGCCTGGACGCACGCATTTTGGTGCAGGTGAAGGAGACTTGTTTAACTATTTCGCCTGTCATTGCCACTTTGCCGTACACGCCTGCGTTCTGAGACGGGATCTGGCAGTGGCGGTGGGTGGTTTCGATATCACGCTTAGCACTTGCGAAGACTGGGACTTTTTCCAGCGAGTCGCGCGTACCGGAGCGCAGTTCGCGCGTTTACCGGAGGTGCTGGCCTACTACCACAGACGGGAAGATTCAGCGAGTCGAGATGGGATGCGTTTAGTAACGGACTCCCTCGTGGTCCTGAACCGAGGCCACGGACCGGATGCCCGTTTGCGAATTGCGTCCGAGGAGCACGTCCGAGGAGCACCTCCTGCGGGTCGAAATCGCGCGCTTTATGATTTGATCATCTATTGGGCGGCCCAAGAAATCGGTTCGGGCCGTGACGCGTTGAATCTCCTGGATATCGAGGATCTCGCTCCTTTACCCGACCTGAGACCTGCTGCCGTCTCCGAAATATTTCAGATCCAAATACCCATGGCGGCTAACCGCGAAGAAAAGGATTGGCCATACCTTTGGACTCAAGTCTGCGCTTCACTCACCGCATTCCTCGCCGAGTTGGAGACCAAAGCTTGTGCACCCCGTCTCGCGTTCATCGCTTTGCGACACTTGGAAGAGAATATCCTGTCGGCCGACCTTTCCGACAGTCCATTGCAGCTGGGAACCACCTATAGATTGAGTGCAGATCTGGCGAAACCGGTCCGCGATATTCGTCTCCCTAGCCAGACGGATCGAGTCATCTGCCGGTTATTTCTTAAAGGTGAACTCTTCAGAGTGGTGGAACTACCGGCTCCTGGCGTTCTGGCCGGTCGAAGGATTGTGGAGGCGGCGGCAGAAGGACGCACCCGACTACTGTTTCATCGAGCGATGACGCCAACGCGAAGCGTCGCCTTTGGCCTAAGAATGCTAAGGGGTTTGTTCCAGCGCCAGACGCTCGGCTTCGTGCGTGGCGCTATTACCGCTAAGAGCAAGGATCGAGCGGCTACGGCGAAGCAACTCAAGCAGGTGGTCGTGCTAACGGCAAAAGCCAAGCTGTTAGAGGTTTTCGCTCCGCGCCCGGGGAGAACCACCAGAGAAGCCAAGCGGCAGTGGCAAAATCGCGTCCGTTTCGCCATCGCTACCGGTCGAGCACGCGCTCGAAAGGAGGCCGGCACAAATGGTCGCATCGGAGTTACGAGACCAGGAACCGATAATTGGTGGGAGCGACTCTTTGCGTTACCCGATCCGTGTGCCTACGAGAGTGAATACGAAGTGGTTAAACGCGAGCAAATACTCGCTCTTCTGCCGGCAAAAAAGATGGCCGATGCGCTTGAGCTGGGGTGCGCCGAAGGGCATTTCACTCTTCGCCTGGCTCCACTGGCAGAGCGCCTCACCGCCGTGGACATCTCCGGTCGCGCACTGACGCGGGCTCAAGCTCGTTGCAGCGACCACCGCAACATTGCTTTTCGAAGGCTCGATTTGGACACAGATGAGATTCCGGGTTCCTTTGATCTTATTGTCGGCAGCGAGGTCCTTTATTACTTGCGAGATCTGCCCGGCGCTGTCCGCCGGATTGTGGCCCAGCTTCGGCCCGGGGGTTTTTTGCTAACGGCGCATTCGCGAGTGTTGAGCGACGATCCCGAACACGTGGGCTTCTCCTGGGAACAAGCATGCGGCGTGGAAACGGTTGCGAGTAGCATTGCCGCGCAGCCGGGAATCGCTTTGCTGCGAGAACTACGCACGCCTCTTTACCGCATCCTTCTATACCAACGGCTTGCGCCTGGTCAAAAACCGGCGCTACCCGAATTAGAAGTGTCCGATCGGATGGGTAAGATGACGCCTGCGGCCTATCGGTTTGCCAGATTCCCTGACGATCCGGCAGGAAGGATCTCGCGCCAGGTTTCTCCGACGTCGAAGCCACGACCCAGCGCCTTTGTGCCGAGACTCACGGACGAAGTGCCGATTCTAATGTACCATCGGATCGCAACTGACGGCCCAACCGCACTAGCCCGTTATCGGGTAGCACCCGAGCTCTTCGCAGCGCAAATGGACGCTTTGTATCGAGCGGGATACCACACGATTCGTCTTGAGGAGTGGATCAGCGCCCTCACGCGCAATGAACAACTCCCCGGAAAGCCGATCATACTCACTTTTGACGACGGGTATCGAGATTTCCTAACCGCAGCTATGCCCGTCCTGCGCTATTATGGCTTCTCTGCCACCGTGTTTCTTGTAGCGGAGCGGATTGGCGGAGTTGCTAAGTGGGATTCCGCTTTTGGCGAGGCAGCGCCGTTACTCTCCTGGCAGGAGGTGCACGCCTTGCAGGATACTGGTACTGAGTTCGGCTGTCATTCTGCGATGCATTGGCCAATGACGGGCATGTCTCTAACGGAACTAACCGAGGACGCGGCCCGCTCTCGCGCCATCCTAGAGGAAGGAATGGGCGAACCAGTTAGCAGCTTGGCTTACCCATACGGCGCAGAGAATGAGTTTGTCCGCCGCACGTTGGCAGATCTCGGTTTCCAAGCAGCCGTGACTTGTAACCGCGGAATCAGCCGCCTTGGAGACGACCCACTCCGGTTACGCCGAATTGAGGTTCCCGGCGGCTGTACTCCTGGGCGATTGCTAGGCTTGGTATAGCCGCATAGGACACTCTCGAATGCGCTACAAACTGACTGAGGTAGAACTCACTCAACCTATTGCCTCCTTTGAGCTTGCGGCGGGCGAGACTGGGGCCGGCGTTCTTGTCCGGCGCAAGGGGCGTCCCATTGGTTTTCTGATGCAAGAAAACGGCGCTAAAAGAACGTGGCGCTCCGAAGAGTTAAGCGCGTGGATTGCCAACGAGCTGAAAACAAAAATCGCAGAAGAAGCAATTCGGGAAGCGATTACCTCGTCTGGGCAAAATACGTCGTTCCCATCTCTGTCAGTCGCCATCTGCACAAGGGATCGTGCAACGGTCGTCAGGCGGTGCCTCGATTCGCTCCTCCCGTTACAGAAAGCCTACGGTTTCGAACTGCTGGTTATCG
>DATLKS010000198.1:0-8172 GCA_035538255.1 Terriglobales bacterium | reverse complement strand
CGCATCTGCGACGCTCTTCCCGGGACTACGGAGAAACTCTCGCACGGCGAGCCGACCTTCTTTGTCGCGAAAAAGGTTTACGCCATGTTCGCTGACAATCACCACAATGACGGCCATATTGCCGTCTGGCTGCCCGCTGCTCCTGGCGTTCAGCCCGCGCTGATCAGAGAAAATCCCAAAGCGTATTTCAAGCCGCCCTACGTAGGTGTGCGCGGCTGGATCGGCGTCGATCTCGAACATGTCGGCGACGACGAACTCGGCGCGCATATCCATGAAGCCTGGAAGATGATCGCGCCGAAAAAGATGAAAGCAGCAGGGCGTTAACGGGGGCTGCTGAAGAGACGCAAGGTTGTACCAAAACTTTCTCCGAGAGCGAGGGTTGCGACCTAACGGAGACGTGGACCCTACAATCAGCCTTCACGGAGTGATCTATGTATAAACGCACTGCCGTTCTGTTGCTCTTCCTCATTGGTCTACACAGCTACGCGAAAGCGCCTGCGATTTCCGCTTTGGTACTGAATGCGAGATATGTAGCCTTGGGATACGAGACCGCTGAAGGTTTCATTGGCGAAACAGAATTTCAGTCCTTTGCTCCAGGCAAAGTTGAACCGGACGATCGCCAGGCTCTGGCGAATATTCACGAGGCGCTTAGGAAGTGGAATCGATATGGCGTCACGGTTATGCCGCATGAGGCAGAGTTGCTGATTGCGATCCGCACGGGCAGGAGGGCATCTGGAACTGGAGGAGTCCGCATTGGTACCGGCGGGATCGATCCGACGGGTCGCCGTACCAGTCCTGGCATCGGACCGGTATTCGGCGCCGAGGCTGGTCCGGCGGACGATTATCTTGCTGTTTACCAGGCTAACGAGGGCAGGGAAGCCGCCAGGCTGTGGGTCCGAACCCAAGACAATGGACTCACGGGTAAGAATCCGCCGCTCTTTCAAAGTTTCAAAGAAGCGGTCGACGCAGCTGCGAAGAAGGTCAGATCAAAGAAGCCGTGAGGGGTTAAAAGAAATAAAGCTATTTCTCGGCCGCCGCAACTGCCGTTCGCACCGAACTCTAGCTCGGTGCTACCACAGGTCGCAAATCTGAGTCAACGCCTATTCTTCTTTGGTAGTGGTGCAGTTTGAAAAATCCGTTCAACCCGCACAAAAGAACAATGAATGAACGTAAGGCTCCGGCAGCTACTCTGTTATTGCGGGCAAGCGGAGGCTCTGTTTCGAGTCTCATTACCCGTGGCTTTCAAAGCCGCGAACGAATTCCACCAGGCTGCGTACCGCTATTCCTGATGGACCTTTTGCGATGAACGGCTTTGCCTCATCTACCCAGGCAGTGCCGGCGATATCAAGGTGGATCCAGGGCTTGTCCTCGACGAACTCTTTGAGGAACATCGCAGCCGTAACCGCGCCACCGTAACGGCCGCCGCTATTCACGATATCGGCGATGCTGGACTTGATCATGTCGCGATATTCGTCGTCGAGCGGCAGACGCCACATCTTCTCGCCCGCCTGATGCAGCGCTTTGTGGAAGCGCTCGTACATAGCGTCGTCATTGGCGAACACTCCGGCATTCACCATGCCCAGCGCAACTACGCAAGCACCGGTGAGAGTCGCAGCGTCAACAAGATGAGTGCATCCTAGTTTGGTGCGAGCATAGGTCAGGCCATCGGCGAGAACCAGGCGTCCTTCGGCGTCGGTGTTAATGATCTCGATCGACTTGCCGGACATGGCGATCTGAACGTCCCCAGGCTTTTGTGCCTTGCCGGATGGCATGTTTTCCGAAGCGCAGATGACAGCGTTAACCTTTACCTTCGGCTTGAGCTGCGCGATAGCGCGCATGGTGCCGAGCATGGTCGCGCCGCCGGCCATGTCGTATTTCATCTTTTCCATGCCATCGGCTGGCTTGATGGAGATACCACCGGTATCGAAGGTGATGGCTTTGCCTATCAGGCCGAGTACCGGTTGCGTCGGGGCTCCGGCGGGCGAGTACTTCAGCACGATCAGCGCCGGTGGTTCATCGGAGCCTTGGGCCACGCCCCAGAAGGCTCCCATTTTGAGAGCCTTGATCTGGTCTGGTCCAAGGACCTCGCATTCGAGGCCGTTCTCCGCAGCCATTTTGCGCGCTCGCTCGGACAAAATTGTTGGAGTGAGGCGGTTGCTGGGTTCGTTTACAAGCTCGCGAGCAAAATTCTGTGACTCGCCGATAATGCGTCCCTCTTCAAGGGCAGAACGCAGCAACTTCTCGTCGCTCCCAGGAGGCGCCACGACAGTCAGTGATTCGAGCCGCTGGTCCTTGCGGTCGCTCTTGTAAACGTCGGGATCGAAGTCGCCGATCAGTGCGCCAATCACCACGGCGCGAACTGAATTATCGGCATGAAAGTGAACTCCTGAAGGCAGAGCAATGGTGAGGTTCCGGATGTTCTTTGACTTCGCATGACGTGCAGCGGCACCGGCAATTCTGCGCAGATCGTTGGGAGTGAACTTTGCTTCCTTGCCGCCTCCTACAAGGAGCAAGCGTTTGGCCTTAGCACCGGAAGGGCGATAAAGCATGGTGAGTTCCAGAGGTTTGCCTGAGACTTCACCCGAAGAGATCAGCTCCTGAGTTGCCTCTTGCAAAGACTTTTCCGAATTGAGAAGAGAGCCGACGGATTTGTCCTTTTCTCCTTTATCGATGACGGCAATGACCAAACAATCAGTTTCGACTTCAGCGGCATTCCTGACGACGAGATCAATTTTCATTACGTGAGTTCTTTCTGTCCTTTTGTTTTCCGACGTTTCTGAAGAAATGACGGCTACGCGCGCCTGCTGCGTGCAATGGCTTCTCGCGCTTCCTTGTCGGCGGTCTTGCGGCGCTCGGTTTCGCGTTTGTCCCATTCCTGCTTGCCGCGCGCCAGCGCCAACTCCAGTTTTGCTTTACCGTTGCGGAAATAAACGCGGGTAGGAATGAGTGTGAGTCCCTTCTGCTGAGTTTTGCCGATGAGTTTGCGGATCTCTTCGCGATGTAGCAGGAGCTTTCGAGTGCGCAATGGCTCGTGATTGAAGATATTGCCGTGCTCGTAAGGTCCGATATGCGCATTCAAGAGCCAGGCTTCGCCGTCTTTTACCAGTCCGTAAGCGTCCCTCAGTTGAACCTGGCCTGCGCGGACCGATTTCACCTCTGTTCCTCGAAGTAGAAGCCCAGCCTCGAACTTTTCCAACAGGAAATAGTTGTGCGATGCTGCCCGATTTACCGCCGCGTCCCGTTCGCCAGAAGCCACAGGATCACGTTTCACATTCTTTGGCTTGTCCGGTTTGGTTTGAATGACAGGGCGAGCCATGGAAGTCAATTTCACTGAAGACAAATTCAAATCGTAACATGCAAGAATTGGCGCAAGCCAAAGGGCAGGCGACGTTCAGATGCTATAATCGGCAATTCCGCGGGCCACAAGTGGCTTGGCAACAGTGACTTGCGGAATTCCGGAGCCGGGGGTGCTTCTCCTCGTGTCCGGCAGCCGTTTCCCGTTAACGTGAAGTTCGCGCTGCTTTGCCGCTCAAGACAAACCTGTTGCCGGTCCTGCGGTGCCGGACAACGCCGTTCTAAGGAGTCGGTTTGAGAATTCCCACCCGAAGCACACTCGTGCTGTTGGCATTCGCTCTCGTCCTCCCGGCAAGCGCCGATGAAGCCAAATCGCTCTACAGGAAAGGCCAGCAGGCGGAGGCACGCCAAAGCTATCTGGAGGCGTATGACGCTTTCAAAGCGGCGTATGACAAGAAGCCTACTGACTTGCACTACCGGGCTTCCTATGAGCGCCTGCGCTTTCTGGCTGCTGCCGTACACGTAAAGCAAGGGCAAAAGCTTCGAGAGAGCGGAGACCTCGAGAAGGCTCTTCAGGAGTTCCAGACTGCTTCCCAGGTCGACCCCTCCAGCTTTATCGCTCAGCAGGAGATCGTTCGAACGAAGGAGATGATGGCTGCCGCGACTCCCGGAGGTACCAGCGAATCCAGGCCTCCGGATCGGGCAGATATCCTTCGGCAGCGCATCGAGCGAGCGCAGGGACCAGTGAACCTTGCGCCGATCAACGACCAGGCGATCAACATGCACATCTCTGGTGACAGTAAGACGATCTACCAGACGATCGGACGGCTGGCCGGCATTAACGTCCTCTTTGATCCCGACTACGTCTCGCGGCAGCTTCCCATGCTGGAGCTGAACAATGTCACCCTTCAGGACGCGTTGAGCCTGGTTGCAATTCAGTCGAATACATTCTGGCGTCCGGTGACGCCGAACACGATTTTCATCGCACCCAATACCCAGACGAAGCGCAAAGATCTCGATCAAAGCGTAGTAAAGACCTTCTACCTCACTAACGCCGCCAGCCAGACCGAATTTCAGGATATCGCCAATACACTGCGCACGATTCTTGACATCACTCGCGTACAGCCGATTGCAGCGGAGAACGCTCTCATCGTGCGCGGCACTCCGGATCAAGTAGCGCTGGCCGAGAAAATCGTCGGCGACCTCGACAAGAGTCGGGCAGAAGTAGTGGTTGATGTTGCCATCATGCAGGTCTCGCGCGAAAAGATTCGCAACCTCGGATTCGCGTCGCCCTTGGCGAATGGGCCGATTGGAGTTCAGCTCACTACCCCAGGGCAAACCAACTCAAGCAGTAGCAGCAGTTCAAGTTCCTCAAGTTCGAACAGCAATACCAATAATCTGACGCTGAATACATTTAAGAATCTGAACGCGACAAATTTTTCCATCAGCGTTCCGCAAGCACAGTTGAATGCGCTGCTGAGCGATTCGAACACTACGCTGCTGCAGAATCCTGAGATCCGAGCCTCCGATGGGCAAAAAGCAAGCCTCAAGATTGGCTCGCGCATACCGATCGCCACCGGATCATTCCAGCCTGGTATCGGAGGAGTGGGAATCAATCCGCTGGTCAACACTCAGTTTCAGTATCTCGATGTTGGCGTAAACATTGATATTCAGCCAACCGTCCACCTCAACGGAGATGTGACCTTAAAGGTCACGATGGATATTTCGTCGCAGACCAATACGGTCAGCATTGGTGGGATCGAGCAGCCGGTAATCAGTCAGCGGAAGATTGACCACCAGATTCGGCTTAAAGAAGGCGAAGTGAACATGCTGGGCGGAATCTTCGAGGATCAGGACCAGAGAAGCTATGCCGGTGTGCCTGGAGTAGGGCAAATTCCCATCCTCAAATATCTTTTCGGCAGTCAAAAAATTGACCGCCTGCGAAATGAAGTTGTCTTCGTGCTGATTCCCCACCTCGTCCGCAATCAGGACGTCAGCGATCTGAACCTGCGCCCGATCGATGTGGGAACAGCAAACAACGTCGAATTGAGATTCGCCTCGAACCATCCGGGTCGCGGAGCTCAGGGAGAGTCGCCTGCGCCGGGCACGCGGCCGCCAGTTACGCAGCCGCCGGCACAACCGGCACCGGCGCCTGGAACCGCTGCGCCTCCGCAGCAGGCAGCTCCACAATCCTCCACGCCGCAGGAAGCAGCGGGCGGCCAGGCGGCATTGCGCTTCGATCCAGCGTCCGTAACCACCGCGAATGGGAGCACGTTCACAGTAAACGTAAACATGAGTGGGGCGGCCGATGTAGCCGCGGTTCCGCTTCAGATCACCTACGATCCGAAGCATCTAGCAATCGTGAAGGTCGACAATGGCGACTTCCTTACGAGAGATGGACAGTCGGTCGCTCTGGTTCAGCGTGACGATACGAACAGCGGAACGCTGGTAGCATCGGCATCTCGACCGCCGGGAGCGGGAGGTGTGAGCGGACAAGGCACGGTTTTCACCATCACCTTCACGGCCAAGGACAAAGGTCCGACGGTGCTAGGCATTACGCGTCCGGGCGCGCGGAATAGCCAGCAGCAACCGATTCAGGTTCTCGGCTCGCAGATGACGGTGAATGTTCAGTAGCGATTCGAGAGAAACTATTTGGTATGACCAAAACGGTTCAGCTCCGACTGCACGGGCATGCTCGCGGCTTTACTCTAGTTGAACTGATCATCGCGATCACGATTATCGGAATACTGGCGGGCGCGGCGGTTCCAATCGTTCGCGTGAAGGTGAAACGCGACAAAGAAATTGAGCTCCGGCGCGATCTCTGGCAGATGCGAGACGCCATTGATCGATACAAGGATGCTGCCGACCGCGGCGCATTTCAGACGAAGGTGGACAGCCTGGGCTATCCGCCGGACTTGCAAACGCTCGTGGATGGCGTGGACGTCCAAGGCAAAAAACTGCGGTTCCTTCGCCGCATTCCGGTTGATCCTTTGACCGGCAATACCGATTGGGGACTGCGTTCCAATCAGGACGATCCGGATTCGACGTCCTGGGGTGGACAGAATGTCTTCGACGTTTACACCAAGAGCGAGGGCACGGCCCTGGACGGGACTAAGTACAATACATGGTGAAGGGGCCAAAAACGAGCGGCACCTCCCGACGGGGATTCACGCTTATCGAGTTGATGATCGTGATCTCGATCATTCTTATCTTGATCGGTATTGCCGTCCCGATGTATCAGCAATCCGTCATTCGTGCCAAAGAGGCTGTTCTTCGCCAGGACTTGAAGACTTTGCGCGATCAGATCGATAACTACACAATGGACAAAGAGAAGGCTCCACAGTCGCTTCAGGACTTGGTTGATGCGGGATATTTGAGAATCCTTCCGCGAGACCCCTTCACGGGTTCGGCTGAGACTTGGCAAGTGGAAACCTCCGACACGCTGCAAAGTCTGGATCAGACAGAGCCAGGCATAACTGATGTTCACAGCGGTGCCAGCGGCACCGGCAGTGATGGCACCCCGTACAACACCTGGTAGCCCTGCTCAAAACTCAACACGATTCAATCACAAGTTTCAATTCACAACTAAGGAGCTGGCTGCTGCAGCACCTTCATGCAGCAACTTCATGCGCAGCAACTTCATGCCTGTCAACTTCATGCCTTGATTCGCGCTGGGTCAAGGCCGTAGCCTAGAGAGTTTGCCCATCCGAGGTTAGCTCCAGTATGCCGGTCGAAACCGAAGCGCCTCCAGCATCGAGAAAAGGCATCAAGGCGCCCCGAGGTACACAGCTGTCCTGCAAAGGATGGCAGCAGGAAGCCGCCATGCGGATGCTGATGAACAACCTCGACGACGAGGTTGCGGAGCGCCCGCAGGATCTCGTTGTCTATGGCGGCACCGGGCGGGCGGCGCGAAACTGGGATTGCTACCACGCGATTATCCGCTCACTTCGTGAGCTCGAGAGTGACGAGACGCTCCTCGTGCAGTCAGGAAAGCCGGTTGCAGTATTTAAAACTCACGACTATGCGCCGCGTGTATTGATTGCTAATTCCAATCTGGTCGGGCACTGGTCAAATTGGGAAAAATTCAATGAGCTTGAACGCGCCGGTCTGACTATGTACGGCCAAATGACAGCCGGATCGTGGATCTACATTGGATCCCAAGGGATTATTCAAGGCACGTTCGAAACGTTTTCGGCTGCGGGCGAGAAGCATTTTGGCGGCGATCTGGCAGGCAAGTTGATTGTCAGTGGCGGCATGGGTGGCATGGGTGGCGCCCAGCCTCTGGCAGCCACGATGACAGGCGCGTGCTTTCTCGGAATCGACGTTAATCCCGAACGAATCAAGAAACGGCTGAAGACCGGCTACTGCGACTTCATGGTTAACACCCTCGATGAGGCGCTCCGAATCCTAAAGAATTCCATTCGCAAGAAAGAGGCGGTCTCGGTCGGTCTGGTAGGAAACTGCGCGGATATTATTCCCGAATTGGCATCACGCGGCGTGAAGCCAGATCTGCTCACCGACCAAACCTCTGCGCACGATCCTCTAAACGGGTACATTCCTTTCGGCCTGACGATCGAGAAAGCTGACGAACTACGCCGCAGGGATGCCAAAGGATATCTGGAGCGATCGCTCGACTCGATCGCGCGTCACGTGGAGGGAATGCTGGCTTTGCAGAGGTCGGGTTCTGTGACCTTCGACTACGGCAACAACATCCGGACATTTGCCTTCGAGCGCGGGATTAAGGACGCGTACAACTTTCCCGGATTTGTTCCAGCCTATATCCGACCGCTTTTCTGCGAGGGTCGTGGTCCCTTTCGGTGGGTGGCCTTGTCTGGCGAGTCATCCGATATCGCGGTAACTGACGATCTGATCCTCGAG
>DATLKS010000197.1:0-2545 GCA_035538255.1 Terriglobales bacterium | reverse complement strand
CAGCCTATGGCATTCAGGCCTGGATCGATCCAAAAACGCAGCGAATCTAACATTCTCTGACCTCTTTGTTCGCGTCTCTGTTAACACGTTTGTTCGCTACTCTCTCGGCGAACAGAGAGCAAGGACCCCATTTCTCGGCCTCACTGAAGACTTACCCGACACCTGCAGACACGGCTGACTCTCTCGGGCATTCGCGCCTAGCAGCGTAAATCCTCGCGAAAATCGCGGGAAAAACGCGGCTTTCTGAGAGCAGTTCCGAACCTCTCAGGCGTGTTAACTCCATTGTTGCGTTTCCGGACTGTCCAACTACCGTGGAGTCGAGAGGTGGCGCGGTGGTTTAGGCGGCGGCATGTCCTGTATCCGGGTTTCCCCTGCGTGGCTCAAGGCCGCACGCCATGCTCCGTTTCCACCTCCCGCTCATCGAACCGGACGTGCGGATTTCCCGCATCCGGCTCTCGGACAAGAACTCATGCTGTCGCCCACGGCAGGCGGCGTTTTGTCGCATCCAACCGGACCAAGCCGAGCTGGTCGTGCAGATACTCATTGGGAAAGCGTGCATATTCCCGAGTCCGCACCTTATGCTTTAAACACAGCCACCGGCGTAGCCTGCGACGCACGTGCTTCTGCACCACGTCGTAGACCCGGACCAGCGTCCCCAGACAGAAGTAGTTTGTCCAACCATGTAACTTCTGGTTGAGCATCCGTACTTCGGCCCAGGTGTCCCGCAGACACGTGCGGTGATCGGTCAGTTCGCTGATCTCGCGACACAGCTTGCGGATCTTCTTCAGCGCGGGTTTCAGCCCAAGGTAGGACCGTCCCGTCCGAATCGAATACTGACGCCCGAACGTGTACCCCAGAAACGTGAACGTATCTTCCGGCAGGTGACATCGACGCGTCTTCTGTTCGTTCACCGTCAATTTCAGCTTGGTCATCATGACCCGCATCGCGGTCATGGCCTGCTCGGCCCGGCCCCGCGTGCAGATCACGAAGTCGTCGGCATAGTTGACGATATGAGCTTGCAGCCGCTGTTCGTGGCCCAACTGCTTCCAACCCAGGATGAACCGGCGCATATACAGATTCGCCAAGAGCGGTGAGGCCACGCCGCCCTGTGGCGTGCCGCGACCTTCGTCCTTGTTGCGGGTCGTTCGTTGTATCCGCCCACGCTCGTCCGTTTCCTCGACCGGCGTCTCCAGCCACATCTTGAGCAGACGTAGCAGGTGCCGATCGCTGATCCGCCGAGCCACCGACTTCATCAAGTCGGCATGGGGGATGCTGTCGAAATAACCGCTCAAGTCCGCATCGACTACGTCCGTATAGCCCGCGTCCAGCAGTTCCTGGACCTTGCACACTGCGTCCAGGGCGCTTTGTCCGGAGCGGTAAGCATGTTGTTCCGGCGGCAGGTCGGCCTCGAAGATCGGTTCGAGTACCACCAGGGCCGCCATCTGCACCACGCGGTCACGGATCGTCGGTATCCCCAACGGTCGCTGTTTGCCGTCCGGTTTGGGTATCCATACCCGCTTCACCGGCTTGGCTTGATACGTCTTGTCCCGGAGTTCCTTCACCAGTTCTTCCAGCCAGCGCCCCTCCCCGTACGCCTCGATGTCCGCGAAGGTCTGACCATCCACGCCCGCTACGCCCTTGTTGCTTTTGCAGCGCAGGTAGGCATAGGCCAGCACATCCCAACGGTACAGCTTGTCGTACAGCAAGTAGAAACGATAGCTCGGCGATGCCTTCGCCTTGGCATGCAGTGCCGTCTGTAGCTTCCCAACCTTTTCCGGAGGTTCCAGACTCATCGTCAATCTCCTGGCTGTCCCACCACTTTCGACACTCGTCTTGAACCAAGGTCCCTTCCCTCCCCCGGCGTTAACCGGCTTCCGCGGTACTATGGACCTTTCCGACTCCCTGACCGGCCGAGCCTGTCCCTCGCGGGTTGCTCGTTGGCCTGCAGCGGCCACCGATTAGGGTCTCCCGTGTTGCGTTGGCTTCCTCTTGCGGCGTGCCGTCGTCTCGTACCCCGGCAGGACCGTCAACGGGATCTTGGGTCATTCCCCTGACTGTGACGGCTGTGGCCTTCCCCTGTAGGGGAGGAGGGTCGGCTCCTGCATTGTTCTGATTTCGGGGCCTGCTCGACGTTCACGTAAGTTACGGCCCGCACGCTCGCTGAATCGCTTACACGATCCTTTGTCATTCAAGGCTCCGACCCGTTTGTTACCTCCCGAGTCGCTTGAACTGCTACCGGCTAGAATGACCAAGCTGCCGGGTGGGATTCGCTTCCCACTGAAAACCAACACCTTTTCACGGCGCGCTCCCCGAATGGAACTCGAACTGGCGACACGGGGGTTAACAGGCCAGCCGGTCTGGCGTCGAGCTCTCCTGGTCGCGTCAAATCGTCCTATCCGATCCTCGTTCGGCGAGCAAGGCTTGCCAGAGGCGCCGCTGTTGCTGCCAATCCAACTCCGCAGCCACCCGCTGAAGCTGCCGCAAGTGGATCGCGTCGCGGCCCCGCACCGTCGGAGGCAGAAAGAGTACGGCTTCCTGGAGGTCG
>DATLKS010000196.1:0-11548 GCA_035538255.1 Terriglobales bacterium | reverse complement strand
AATTCCGCAGCACTCAAAATCGCTGGACTGAATCGGGACACCAAAGATCTTCCCGGAGGCCATGCCGATCGCGACAATCAGGGCAATCTGAGCGGAGTTGTCCGCGAACAGACCAAGGATGCGTTCTACAAAGTCATTCCTCCGATCTCGCCCGCACAGCGGCGTAAAGCTGTGGAACTGGTGCTCGCCGAAGCGGCCCAGTGGGGACTCACCTCCGCTCAAGACAACTCCGACTGGGAGGACTTCCTGGTCTATGACGAGCTGAAGCGTGAAGGCAAGCTCACGCTTCGCATCGCCGAGTGGCTGCGCTTCAACAACTCACTGGAGACGCTCAAACAGCAACGCTCTCACAACGCAACCAGCGATGCCATGCTGCACACCACACAGCTCAAAGGCTTCATGGATGGATCGCTCGGCTCACGCACAGCGGCGCTGTTGCAGCCGTATTCAGATGATCCCGGTAACTCCGGCCTGCCGCAATACGACCAGGCGCAGCTAACCAAAATGGCTGTCGAACGTGCGGCCGCGGGGTTCCAGATGGGATTCCATGCCATCGGAGATCGTGGCACCAACATGGCCCTGAACGCCTTTCAAGAGGCGCTCCGCCAGGCCAAAGCCTCCCATTTCCCCACTCCTGCAGGCGCGCAGTCCTCACTCGATTTCCGTTTTCGCATCGAGCACGCGCAGGTGGTCACGCCCACTGACGTTCCGCGCTTTCATGAACTCGGCGTAATCGCCTCCATGCAGCCCAACCACCTGCTCACAGATATGAATTGGGCCGAGTCCCGAATTGGGCCGGAGCGCGCTAAGACCTCCTATGCCTGGGCGGAATTTCTCAAGACCACCGGACATCTGGCATTCGGAACGGATTTCCCTGTCGAGCCGATCACCCCCTTTCGTGGTCTCTATGCTGCTGTTACCAGGATGAACGAGGCCGGAACGAAATCCTACTATCCTGAACAGAAGCTCAATATTCATCAGGCCATTTACGCATATACCTGGGGCGCGGCCTACGCCGATTTCGAGGAGAAGACCAAGGGCATCCTCGCGCCCGGCTACCTCGCAGATTTTGTCGTGCTCGACCGAGACATCACTCGCGTCGTTCCCGCCGAGATCCTCGGCACGAAGGTGCTCCGTACGGTCGTCGGCGGACGGACGGTATACGAGGCGAAGTGAGTTGGCTCCCGCTAGTCGATCCTGTTTTGTTTATTGAACTGTCCTCCTCCAGATACTGTCATCCCGAACCCGTTGCCATGCTCACACTCAGTCGAAATCTTGAATTTGCGGGTGAGGATCCGCTGTTCGTTTTCTTCGTCTGCCCCGAACCCGATCCTGTTCACGTTTTCTGCGATCAACGGTATGCGAAAACATCGAAATTTTGTCTCAACCCATCATCTAAAGGACTTCCATGATGTGAACCCATTTTGAACCCGTCGGGTAACCCATCCCAACCCATCGGGGTCATCCACGATGACCCGACGGGTAACCCATGGTTTTGTCATCAACCCGTCGCATTTCTTGGTTCCACGTTTCCAGGCAATGGCAGTACGAAAGCTGACGATGGTTGCCAGGGTCACCGATGCGCTCTTCAACAATGCTTGGAGCAACAGCCCGACGCTGCCTCGTTCCGTGGTTCTGCCGGCAATCTGCTGATACATATGCTTCCGGGCTACGCCGCTGTCCCGCAGTGGCACTCTATCGACTTGACTCCTACTTCCCTGCTACGACGAATCGGGGAAAAAGTCGATAGGATGCTGCGTCACGTCCGTTGTTCACAGTTCTAAAACGGGAGAAGAAAACAAAGGAGTTAAAAGCGTGGAGAAACCGGAGCGAAATTACTCACGTGCAAGTGCTTTGCTTGCAACACGATTTTGATCCGTCATTCCAAAAAAAAAATCACCATGGAACCACTGAGAGCACGGAGGAAGACGAAATTGGGAAATTTCCTGATTCAGTCATTACCGGTTCCGAACTGCACCCGTAGGCCGTTTCACATTTCCCGATTTCCTCCGTAGTTCGCTGCTAAATCGGATCTTTGTGGGTCCCGGAATCTCCTTCAGAATCATGGAAATCCGCGGTACATGGCCTTCCTGCACGTTGTCACGGCCGTTAACAACGCATACAACAATGATGCTCTCCCCCACGACGAGCGCAAGACCGGCTGGCCAGATTCCTCGGAGGCGATATGCATCATGCGGTCTACGGAACCGGCTATATGGCCACGGTGATCTCATCGTGCCTCGCCGACTTCGGCTTGCCGGTCACCTGCTTTCATGAAGACGTACCGAAAATAGCCTCCCTAGCCCGCGATGAAACGCCTTACTACGAAAAGAACCTCAAGGAAGTCGTGCGCCGGAACGTACGCTCCGGGCGACTGACCTTCTCGCATGATGTGGAACGCACATGCCGCCGCTCGCTGATGATCTTTCTTGCAGAAGATCGGGCCGACCGAATCGAGGAAGCGGCCCTCCAGCTCTCAAAATTTTGCAGCGATCAGCACATCCTGGTTATCAGTTCTCCGACGCCGGTGGGGACCGCATCCCGTCTGGAACATAAACTTCGAGCCAACGGATCTAAAGTAACGGTGGTCTCACATCCGGTGTTTGTAACTGATGGCTGCGCCGTTGAGGACTTCAACTGGCCTGACCGCATCCTTCTGGGAACTGATTCCAACTCGGCAGTGCAGGCGATGAAGATGCTGTACCGGCCGCTGGTCATGCGGGGCGTTCCCGTGATTGTGACCAATCACGAGACGGCCGAGCTGGCGCGCGAGGCTTCCACAGCGTTTCTCGCTACGAAGATTTCCTTCATCAACGAAATCGCTACTCTGTGCGAACACGTTCGCGCGGATGCCGTCGATCTCGCCCTGGCACTCGGCCTCGACAAGAAGATCGCTCCCCGCTGCTTGCAGCCGGGCACCTCCTTTGGCGGTCCCTTTGTGGAAGCCGAGATGGAATCGCTGGCTCAGCTTGCGCTGGACAACCACGTACCATTGAAGATTTTGAGTGCAGCCCGCGAAGTGAATCAGGGACTCTGCGCCCGCATCATGAGCAAGCTTTCAGCCGCGCTGCAAAACGTGCAGGGTAAGCAGGTGGGGTTGTTGGGACTGGCCTTCAAGCCTAATTCCAATTCGGTTGTGTCTTCTACGTCGTTGCAGCTCGCGAAGCAGTTGGTGAGCATGGGCGCGCATGTTCGTGCCTATGATCCGGCGGCGATCGAAGGAGCGCGCGCCGAATTGAACGGTTCAGTTCGATATTGTGAAAGTGCTTATGCCGCTGCCGAAGGCGTTGATGCCCTCGTGCTCGGAACTGCCTGGCAAGAGTTCCGCAGCCTCGACTACGATCGCATCAAGCGGTCGCTGAAGCGCCCGCTGATTGTGGACACCAAGAATATTCTTGATGCAGTGCGGATGAGATCGCTGGGCTTTGAATACGTGGGGATTGGCCGAGCCTAGGCAAAGGAGCTTTCAAGGCTACCGGCGAAAATTTCGAGAAGACGATCCAAAAATCGGTCACTCATCTTGCCGGGCGGTGAATCTCTACGCACGGTACACACGCACGGTACACTGCGGGCATGCTCTATGAAGCGACGGCCAGCCGCAGTGGAACGATCTTGCTGTATCGGTTGAAGTCATTATCTAAAGCAAAAATCTGCCAGTCGCGAGATATCGCAACCGAGCAGATGAGGACATCAATTGCTGTGGCTGCAATCCCCCTTTTCCGGCATCTGCAGTCGATGTCTGCCGCGGCCTCAAAGTCAGAGTGTGTGAGCGGTTCATCTTCAAAATCCCTGAACCTGAGTCGGAGTCGCTCGAATTGCATCTCGTCCCGAATGCCGGAAAGCAATTCTTGTCGAATAGGGCCAATCACGCGAACTTGCTTGTCGCTGATGAAGTGCTTGAGTGTCACGACTGCTCGAAACTCAACCTCGTTCAGAGTTCGCTCTTGTCTCCGAAATGCGAGCGACCAAATCGGAGTGTCCACCAGTGTCGGCATCAGCGACGCTGGCGCTCTCGTTTGTAATCGTAGTTCGGATCGAAATCGATCGTGCCGAATAGCTCAATTACGCGCATTTGTCTTCTGCTGCGAATGTACTCTTTTAAAGCTTCTGTAACTGCATCCTTCTTACTCTTGTGCTTGCCTGCTCGCCGCGCTTCCTCGATCAACTTAGGATTAATATCAAGATTAGTCGCCACACAATCCTCCACACATGCTGATGTGTAGAATATTGCTCTCCGTAGAAGTACCTGGATACGTAAAAAGCCGGGCCTAAGAAAGCCCCGGCTTCAGGATCGTTCTCGGGATCTGAGCTTAGGTACCCTCGCTCCAGCTCGCCAGATACTCTTCCTGCTGCGGAGTGAGCTTATCGATCTTGATGCCCATAGCTTCGAGCTTCAGGCGGGCGACGCGCTTGTCGAGTTCGATCGGCACGGCGAAGACCTTCTTCTCGAGATTCTGATGGTTCTTCACCAGGTACTCGCAGGAGAGCGCCTGGTTAGCGAAGCTCATGTCCATCACTGACGCTGGATGTCCTTCGGCTGCGGCCAGGTTGATGAGGCGGCCTTCGCCTAACAGATATATCTTGCGGCCATCCTTCAGCGAGTACTCGTCAACGAATTCCCGGGTTGCCCGTTTGGAAGATGCAAGTCGTTCCAAAGCGGGAATATCGATTTCGACGTTGAAGTGGCCGGAGTTCGCCACGACCGCGCCGTTCTTCATCACTTCGAAGTGCTCGCGGGCGATAACGTTCTTGTTGCCGGTAACAGTTACAAACACATCGCCAATCTTGGCGGCTTCCGCCATCGACATCACTCGGAAGCCATCCATTACCGCTTCAAGCGCTTTGGTCGGATCGATTTCGGTAACGATCACGTCGGCGCCCATGCCCTTCGCGCGCGAAGCCAGACCGCGTCCGCACCAGCCGTAGCCGGCGATCACGAACTTCGAGCCGGCCAGCAGCGTGTTGGTGCAGCGGATCACGCCATCGATAGTGGACTGGCCGGTGCCGTAGCGGTTATCGAACATGTGCTTGGTCTCGGCGTCGTTCACGGCAACGATGGGATAACGCAGAGCGCCATCCTTCGCCATCGCACGCAGACGAATCACGCCGGTGGTTGTCTCCTCTGTACCGGCGATAATTCCGTCCACAACGTCCTGGCGCTTGGTGAGCGCGATAGTGACGAGATCGGCGCCGTCGTCCATGGTGAGGTGAGGCTTGTGGTCGAGAGCGCTCAGGATATGCGAGTAGTAGGAGTCGTTGTCCTCGCCTTTGATGGCGAAGGTCGAGATGTTGTAGTCGCGCACCAGCGAAGCAGCGACGTCATCCTGCGTGCTCAGCGGATTCGACGCGCAAAGCACAACTTCCGCGCCGCCGTCGCGCAGCGTGATGGCAAGATTTGCAGTCTCAGTGGTCACGTGCAGGCAGGCCGAGATGCGGATTCCTTGCAGCGGCTGGTTTTTGATGAATTCCTTGCGAATGCTTTGCAGGACAGGCATCGATTGGTTCGCCCACTCGATGCGCCGCTTGCCCTGATCGGCAAGTTCCATGTTCTTTACATCGCAAGGAACCTGAGTTGCTGTTGCTGTAGCCATGATCTCCTTCATTCTGACGCCGCGAGTGACGCTCGGAGGCGAGTAAATCTAAATGTGCGTGAAAACGGAGCGCCACACCGGCGCTCCGGGTGAATCTATTTCGTTGCGGTTGCAGCCGTCGCGCTGGACGCGGCTGCTTTGAGCGCGGCTGCCTTGTCGGTCTTCTCCCATGTGAACTCGGGTTCTTTCCGTCCGAAGTGGCCGTAAGCAGCTGTCTTCTTGTAGATGGGACGCCGCAGGTTCAGCGACTCGATAATGCCCTTCGGCGTGACCTGGAAGTGTTCGCGCACAAGATTTTCAATTTGGGACTCAGGCAGCTTGCCCGTGCCGAACGTCTGCACCAGTACGCTTACCGGCTCTGCAATGCCGATGGCATATGCCAACTGCACTTCGCAGCGATCGGCCAGTCCGGCCGCGACGATGTTCTTAGCGATGTAACGCGCCATGTAGCAGGCCGAGCGATCGACCTTTGTCGGATCCTTGCCCGAGAACGCTCCGCCGCCGTGACGTCCCATGCCGCCGTAGCTATCGACGATGATCTTGCGTCCGGTTAGTCCCGTGTCACCCATGGGACCGCCTACCACAAAGCGTCCTGTCGGATTGATGTGGTACTTGGTATCGGCGTCGAGCAAGTGCTCGGGGATGGCAGCCTGGATCACCTGCTCCAGCACTTCGGCCCGGAGGCGGCGATTGTCCACGGTCTCGCAGTGCTGCGTAGAGATAACCACAGCGTCAACCCGTACTGGTTTGTGGTTGGAATCGTATTCGACTGTGACTTGGGATTTACCGTCGGGCCGAAGGAAATCGAGAGTGCCGTTTTTGCGAGCTTCTGAGAGACGGCGGGTGAGCTTGTGAGCCAGCGAGATTGGCGTCGGCATGTAGTCGTCGTTTTCGTTGGTGGCGTAGCCGAACATCATCCCCTGATCGCCGGCGCCGCCAGGATCGACGCCCATAGCAATGTCAGGCGACTGCTCGTGAATCGAAGAGATCACGGAGCAGGTCTGGGAATCAAAGCCGAAGGAGGCATCGGTGTATCCAACTGCGGTTACAGTACCGCGCACTATCGAGGGGAAATCTACATATGCTTTGGTTGTGATTTCGCCGGCAATGAAGGCCAGACCGGTGGTCAGCAAGGTCTCGCAGGCGACACGGCTATACGCATCTTTCTCAAGACAAGCATCGAGAATGGCATCGGAAATCTGATCGGCGATCTTGTCTGGATGACCTTCGGTCACAGATTCAGACGTAAATAAAAAACGATTACGCGAAGACAATCTTGTACTCCTTCACACCTAGAAATTTGTAGGCAGCAACTAGCGCCTGAGGGACCGAGCGTAGGAAGACTCGCGCGGGATTGTAATTCTCTGCTGGTTCCTGAGTACGTTAGCAAAGACTCACGCTTCGGGCAAGGTTCTTCTCACCTGCTAACTGATTATAAGCACTTCTACTTAGGTTGCATCGCAGCATGAAACCTGAGGAGAAATTTGACTGCTGAATGGCGGAAATTTGATGGCGAATGGAGGAACTTTTACGAGCCCAGAATCATCCCCGCGCTCAGGCGGAAGCCCCGACTTGTAGATTGGATAGACCAAGAAACGCAGAGAAATTTGAGTGCCGCTACTGCTGCAATCCATTGATCGTGAAGATTAATTCTTTCACCTGCTTCGGCTGACCATCGACATCCACCAGCGCACCATTGAACGACACTTCCACTCCGGCGAGGTTTCCCACTTTGAGACGAACTTCCTTCTGCGCGTGAATTGACCTGGTCTTCTGCGCGCTGAGAATCCCTTCGCCGAGGTTTTTGCCATCGGCAGAAACCGACAGCCACGAGTCCTCGCGTGCGAATACCTGCAGTCGGATTGGAGCTGAAGCGGGCTGTGGAACGACTGCAGGGTTAGGGCTCATGGCGGATTGCTTTTTCTGATCGGCAGACGAGACGGGAGAGTTGTCAAAATTCGGAGATGCCTCTTGAGTGCTTCCAGACTTCTGCGTGCCCGCACTCTTTTGCGTGCTTTCAGTCGGTGTTGCGGCTGCGCCCTCTGCTGGGTTCGGTTCAGGTGCGCTATTAGAAGGAGCAGAAGGAGCAGCGGAATTCTGCGGCACCGGAGAGCTTGGTTTAGGATTTTCCACCGGAGCCGGCGCGCTGACCGCCGCCGCATCTCGAGAGCGCTGAACCTTGTACCATCCTGCGCCGATGGCGCTCAGAATTATCAGAATCAGAACGAACATCCATCCAGATTTCGAGTGCTCGGGCTGCAGTTCCTCGGTAAGGACTTGCGGTGCCGGCCGCTTGGCAGCTTCGTAATCGTTCCAGGCAGCATCAAAATCCGCAACTGTTTCTTCCTCATCCAAACCCAGAAAACGCGAGTAGGCGCGCACAAATCCTTTGTTGAAGATGCCGCCGGGAAGCTTCTCGAAATCCTCTTCTTCGATTGCGCGCAGCGACCGGGTGCCAATCTTGGTGGATGCGGAGATTTCCTCCAGCGAAATGCCCCGCATTTCGCGCTCACGCCGAAGTTTGTCGCCAAAACCGCTCATTAGGGGATGTCGCGCCAGTATCTCTTCGTGCTGCTTGGGTTTGCGCTGCTTAGTCCCTCCGGACCATCCGGGACAGGCCGCTAGATGATAGGAGTGCACCAAAATAGAGTCAAACGGATATGCCAAGGTAATGTTTACTTTTCATGTAATGCAGGGTATATCTCTTTTTGAGTCTAAAGGATAATGGGGTTTATCTGAAGTCAGGAGAGGGGCCGGTCAAAGGGTCGCTAGCCACCCAGGTTGTTATTCCGGATTCTCACCTTTTAGGTTCAATGACCGAGGCTATCGCTACCGACCGCAAACGGCAGATGGAAGAGATCAGCATCTTCCACGATGTCGCAAAGGCCCTCACATCTTCGCTGAACCTCGACTCCATTCTGCAAACCATCATGGAGAAGATGGCGGTCTTCTTCCGTCCAGATACCTGGTCGCTTCTGATGGTTGATGAGCAAAAAGACGAGCTGTACTTCGCCATTGCTGTGGGCGACGCGGCCGACGCTCTCAAGAGCATTCGTCTCAAAGTGGGAGAAGGCATCGCCGGATGGGTAGCCAAACACGGCGAATCGCTGCTCGTTCCCGACGTCTATAACGATCCGCGTTTTGCCAAGCGTATCGACGAGATGACCAAGTGGCAGACGCGATCGATTATCTGCGTGCCGCTTAAATCGAAGCATCGCGTCCTCGGCGTGATCCAGCTTATCAATTGCGCAATGGAGAGCTTCTCCGATAACGAAATGTTCTTCCTGCACGCGCTCTGCGACTATGCTGCAATCGCCATCGAAAATGCGCGGGCGGTGGAGAAGATCCAGGAACTCACAATCACCGACGACTGCACTGGTCTCTACAACGCGCGCCATCTGTACAAGACGCTCGAAGCCGAGGTGTATCGCTCGCACCGGTTCAATTATGAATTCAGCGTGATCTTCATCGATCTGGACCACTTCAAACAGGTGAACGACACACACGGACACCTGGTCGGCAGCAAGCTGCTGAACGAAATGGGATTCAAGATCAAATCCCACCTCCGGTTGATCGATTACGCCTTCCGGTACGGCGGCGATGAGTTTGTCGTCCTCCTTCCGCAAACGGGAAAGGATTCCGCGATGGTGGTAGCGCGCCGCCTGCGCGACGTGTTGCGCAGCTCAGAGTTCCTGGTGGAAGAAGGACTGAATCTGAACGTTCGCGCCAGCATGGGCGTGGCTACGTATCCGGAGGATGCGAAGAGCGCGCACGAGATCATCCGGCAGGCGGATGAGATGATGTACATGGTCAAGAACTCCACCCGCGATAACATCGCTGTCGCGCAGCAGGGCATGCTGCAGTAGCTTCTTCTTAAAACCCAACAGCAAAACCAACAGCTCACACGGATGTTACGGATTTGCACGGATCTCTAAGGGAATAGCTACAAAATCTAAATCCGCGCAGCTCCGCAAAATCAGCGTGCATCCGCGTGAGCTTTTGCTGTTATTGTGCTTCTGCTATTTGGGACGAGGGCTCAAGACCGGACTCTCTTCAGTCGCAGTCGGCTTCTGCTTCACTGGCTGAGGAGTCCACGCGGTTGCATTCATCGGTGCACTCGGGTTCACGCCGAAATCCCAGACGAACATGTTGATGGTCTTCGGATCAAGCATCTCCACGACCGCGTACTCTCCGGGCGTAAGAGGTTGCTGAGGCGTGAGTTTGATCCATTCGCCCCCATTCAGAGGCTCGGCCGCGGTCGGAATCACGTCCTCCTGATTGCTGACCTTGCCCAGCAAAGAGATCTTCACGTTGCTCACTACACGCGTGTCCTTCTTTGACTGGACGCGCACGATCTTGAAACGGTCGGGAGTGTTCAGCTCAGGCGCGGGCTTGTTGTCGGAAGCATCCGAGCTGGATCGAGTGATATCGACGTAAATCGCCGGCGTATCTTCATGCGCCTGCACGCGTGCATGCGCGGCTTTGAGTTCAATGCTCTGCTTCGATCCGGTGGGAATGGGCACGATCACCGCCCGCATGATGTTCTTGCCCATCTGCTTGTTCAGCTCTCCACCGTTCTGCACGATTTCGACAAGCTGCGGCTGATTGCGATAGTGATCGAGCACGAAGACTCCACCGCTGTCGGGCAGTCGCAGACCAGGCGCGACCAATGGGCGAGACGCCTCCTCTTTCTCGCGCTCGGCTTTCTCCTCGGCGTCAGCTTCTTTCACTTCTTCGGTGCTTGCATTCGAGTTCACTCCGCGCGGATTCTGCGCGTTGAACTTGTTCGTGGCCTCCCAGTCTACGAGGCTGTTGGGAATGTCTTCCCAGTCGTAACGCTCGGCGCTGTAGAAGTGGACGCGATCGCCGTGAACCTCCCATTTCGTAGCGATCTGGTACGAGCCATCTTTCAGGATCAGGCGCTTGCTGCGTTCCTGCGCGTAAGCCGTGAAGGACGCGGTGAGCGCCACGAGGAGCATGACCGAGCTTAGAAAATGACTACGCATATAGGATAAGACGGTCTCACGAGCCGCTAAGGCTGCAATCCCGGGGAGCAGTCAGCACCGTCCGCGCGGTAACGGATGGGTGACCCACCTCGCACGAGCCTCTCAGGACGCAAACCCGCCGACACCCCAGAGGTTTCTGGATCACAGTCTGCAACGACCTGCTCAGAAGGTGCAATCCGAGCACTGCCGTTCCGAGGCTCCCGACAGCACTGGAGAAATTGCATTCGTTGAAAGCATCAGGAACCTGTTCGGGCTCACGAAATACAAGTTATAGCGCGCAGACAGCGCACTCGGCGAAATAGCCACCGACCCTGTTCCGTTGGTGTTGACGCTCAAAGTGCCGCCGGTGAAAGCTGAATTCGAAGTCGTCGTTCCGGCCGAGTTCAAGTCCAGTGTTCCCGAGACGCTGAAACCGGAGGAAGTGAATTGGCCGTCTGTTGCGAACGGGGTTGTGCCAGTCTGATCAAAGCCCGACGTCACGAATGCGAATCCGCCTGTAAGCGAAGTAAATCCGGACTGCTGCTGTTGAAGCAGGAGACCGCTCGCGACATTGACAGTGTCACTCTCCATAATGACGCCTTGTTTAGCTGATGCCAGCCAGAAGATAAAACTCGAACTGCCGGTGGACATCGTGCCGCGTCCGGTGGTTGTGATGTTGTAGGTCGCTGCGGAGGTGAACGGCGTTCCCAGAGTCACCGTTCCAGCATTGTTTACATCAAAGATACCTCCGCTGAACGTCCCTGCCGCCGTGTTGGTATCAAAACGGGCACCTTGGCCGTAGGGCTGTTTGTCTGACGCTCGATTGCCGCTCACTACAAAGACGCTGGAGCCTAGCGTGGCGTTCGCGAAGGTACCGGACTGCGCATATGCGGCGCCCGCGAGGTGCGGAACACCAGGCCCGCTCACGTCAATCAGGATCAGAGTAGATGCATCGATTATGTAGTAGATAAA
>DATLKS010000195.1:0-9124 GCA_035538255.1 Terriglobales bacterium | reverse complement strand
CGCGCACCCTTGACGTGACAGCAAGGACCTTTGACGGTGGCACAGTGAGCGCTGCCGGCCAATCCGAATACGTGGATGGCTACGAAATTTCCTATGACACGCTTTCTATTCTCGGCGTGAGTCCGATTCGCGGCCGCTCGTTCTCGGCTGATAACGACCATGTCGGGGCTGCGCCAGTCGCCCTCATCAGCTATGCGCTTTGGCAACGCTTGTTTTCCGGCGATGAAAACATCATCGGCCGGCAGCTCACCTTCGACGGCAAGGCTTATGTCGTAATCGGTGTAACGCCAGCCGGATTTTATTTCGAAGGCAATTCCGGCCTTCTTGGCACCGGCCCTGACATCCTACTGCCGCTGGGGCAAGAGGCCAGTCCCGCAATGCAGCGACGCGATCGTCATATCTTGCAGGTTTGGGCGCACATGCGTCCGGGCGTAACTCTGCCGCAAGCGCGTGCTGAGCTCGATGCCATCGGCCATCGTCTGGCACAGGAGTACCCGGCATCAAACGCCGGGCGTACGTTTGTCGCTGATCCGCTGCAGCCGAATGTCGATGGCGTGCGCTCTACTCTGTGGCTGCTGCTTGGCGCTGTAGCACTGGTGCTGCTGATTGCCTGCGTCAACGTCGCCAGTCTGCTGCTGGCTCGCGCAGTCTCACGCGATCGCGAACTCGCGATCCGCGTAGCACTCGGCGCCGGACACGGCCGCGTTGTAAAGCAATGCCTGACGGAGAGTTCCGTACTGGCGGTGGGTGGAGGGTTGCTGGGAATTGCACTGGCGGTTGCCGGTTTGAGACCATTTTTGGCGCTTTGGCCCGGCGGCCTGCCGCGCGTGGATCAGGTTCAAATCGATTGGCGCGTGCTGCTGTTCACTCTTGGGATTTCGCTGTTCTGCGGGTTCCTTTTTGGGCTTGCTCCCGCCGCGCGCATTCCGGCGGGCAGGCTGGAGCAAAGTTTGCGTTCGGGCGGCCGCACTGCAATCGGCATGTCACGCCGTCTGCATCGCGGCTTCGTGATTTCGGAAATTGCATTCACTGTGGTGTTGCTGGTCTCTGCGGGCGTTCTCGGGCGCACACTCCTCAGACTGGCATCGCTCGATCCCGGGGTCGACACTCACAATGTTCTCGTCGCGCGCATGGCGGTTTCGCCCACCACGCTGAAGAATCCAGCGAGCACGCGCGCTGCATGGGACCAGATTCTATCGAACATACGCGGCGTTCCCGGTGTCCAGGCCGCGGCCGCCGTCGATACGGTTCCGATGCGCGAAGGCAACAACCAAATTGCCTACTGGACGACGCCGACTCCGCCGCCACAGGATCAGTTGCCACTGGTGCTGGCCAATTCTGTAACCCCCGACTACTTGAAGGTCATGGGCATTGCGTTGCGGCGCGGCCGCTTTATCAGCGAACAGGATCAGCTTAAGACGCAGGGGGTGGTTGTAATCGATGAAGTCCTGGCGCAAAAAGCCTTCCCAGGAGAGGACCCGATCGGCAAGGCAATCTGGATCAACCTCGGAAAAGATCCCATGACCGTGGTAGGGGTCGTCGGCCACGTGCGCCAGTTTGGACTCGCCGGCGACGACGACGCCAAAGTTCGCGCTCAGCTTTACTATCCGTTCGCACAGGTTCCCGACAATTTTGTGCGCCGCTGGTCTGAATTGATGTCGGTTGCCGTGCGCACGAACGTAAATCCAGCCTCCATTCTGCCCAGCATTCGTGAGGCGGTCCGCGGCAGCTCCGGCGACCAAGTCATCTACCTGGTGCGCACTATGGATCAACTAACTCGAAACAGCATCGCGCCTGAACGTTTTTTGCTGGTGCTGTTTGGAACATTTGCCGGGTTGGCGCTGATGCTGGCATCGATAGGCGTCTACGGAGTGCTTTCTTACCTGACGAACCAACGGGTTTCTGAGCTGGCGGTGAGAATTGCGCTTGGTTCCAGCGCCTCCGGCGTAATCCGCCTGATCTTGAAAGACAGTTTTCAGATGATTGCATTCGGCGTCGCTGTCGGTGCTGTCGGCGCATGGGCAGCCGACCGAATCTTGCTGCGCCTCGTTCAGGGTGCGCAATCCGGCGGACCATTAACCTTTGCTTTGATGATCACTGTATTAGCTGCCTCGGCATTGCTAGCCAGCTTTGTGCCCGCACGTCGCGCCAGCCGCGTCGATCCGCTCACCGCCCTGCGCAGCGAATAACATCGTCCGCGCATTTGTTTTCGTATCTGTAGCCCATGCCCTCAGTGCGCGTCGGCCTCTGGTCATCCGGAGGTCTTTCCGGTCGGCCATCCGAAGGTAATCCCAGAACGGGACACAGATTTGAGTTTGAGCGGGATGAGATTGCTCTGACCTAAGATCGGAATTGGGCAACAGACTAGAGAACAACCTCGCCTATCGCGTTGGGAAAAGCTTGGAAGAGGAGGACCGAAAGATGAGTTAGTGAAACCTCTGCCAGGGTACAGATCGGCGACTCTTCGACCGACTGCTTGACCAAGGCTTGACCAAGGTTATTGAAAAGTGGCCGTCATGTTTTTTAAGCTGGACGATTTTTTCTCGCGAGAAGGTGCGCACTGTGCGCCGCAGCTCTGGTTCTTCTCCGAAGCACAGTTCTCGACCACGCGTCTCAGGCAGCATCACAAGGGCGGAGAGCAGAATGGCGTAAGCCGCAATCGTGAAAACTCCGATTGCCCTGCCTAGACCCATACTTTCGCTCAGGAAGCCGACCATTGCAGGAAACCCGGCGCCGATCGCGCGACCAACATTAAATGAGAAACCCTGGGTTGTACCTCTGACCGTGGTAGGGAAGAGTTCTGTCAGGAACGCACCCATCGGGGCAAAAATCCCGTTGCTTGCGAAGCCGAGAGGAAAGCCGAGAAACAGCATCAGATGATTGTTGACGGGGACCAGCATGTAAAGGCCCGTGATCAACACTGCAGCAAGTGCGAAGAGCGCAAATATCTTTTTGCGACCGATCCAATCGGCCAAATGGGCCGCAGTCAGAGCTCCGCAGAAGGCCCCAAGTATCACAGGACCCAGATACCCACTGCTATCAAGTATCGATAATTTCCTCTCGACTCTAAGGAAAGTCGGCAGCCAAGTGTTCAATGCGTAGTAGCCGCCCTGCGTTCCGGTGGTCAGTAAAGAAGCGACGATCGTCAGGCGCAGCATTCCGGACGAGAAGATTACAAATACGCGTTTCCGTAAATCCATTGCCGCTGGCCGCTCCACCGCTGTGAAGACTTCCGAATCACGCACGGAGCGGCGAATGTAAAAAATGAGGAGCGCTGGAGCAAGCCCAGTCCAGAACAGCGCACGCCAAGCGAGCTCCTGCGGGAGTATTGAAAACAGAAAGGCAAAGACGAGTGTTGCACCGCCCCATCCAATCGCCCACGCACTCTGGACAACCCCCACTGCCCGGCCGTGATACTTGGCACATCTCAACCGGCAGCTAATCTTCTTCTAGGTTCTCGTGATATGAATCGTTTTTTTACGCTGCTCCTCGCATTGTATGCATGCGCTTTTCTCGCAGCATGCGGATCCGGTTCGAGCAACCACATGTCGAACAACACTAATGGGAATACGCCTGCTCCGAGCAGCAGTCAGCCAGGCGGAAGCGGCTCCGGAGCTGGGAGCGGCGGCAGCAGCTCAGGGGCAGGAAGCTCTGGCGGTACGACTGCAGGAACCAGCAGCTCGGCTGCGGCAGTGGCGTATGTTTCAGGCTCCAACAATGACTTCAACGGGGTACGGGTGGATGGAGCCGGAAATGTGACTTCCACTTAGGGATCGCCCTACAATGTCGGCGGCGCGGTCCAGGACATCGCCATCAATGGCGCTCTTCTTTATGTCGACTGGTCAACCCAGAACCCCCAGGCCTACCACCTAACGGCGTACAAAGCCGATGCCAATGGGGCGCTCACTCAGCTCGGCAGCATGAATGTAGGAGGTTGGACGATCGGCTTCGATCCTACCGGAGGCACGCTCTATGTCGGCACTTTGAACGGCTTTGAGGGATACAAGGTGGATCGCAGCACCGGGAGCCTTGAGTCCGCTGGCGGGATCGCCGTACTCGCATCCCACGTTTGAGGGTATGGTTTTTCCAGAGGTCTCGCCCGATCAGTCGCACCTGTGCGCTCACAATAATGAGCCGAAGTCGGACGCGATCAATTGTTTCGTGCGTCATACGGATGGCTCGCTCGATACCTCGGTCGCGACCGAGACCACTCCCCTGTCGCAGCCGTCGTTGCTGTTCTATGTCATCACCTCCGATAGCACGTATGTCGTTGCCACTGACGGAGCGAATCAGGTCTTGATTAATTCGGTCGCGAGCAGTACCAATCCCGGAACTGGAAATAAGGTGTCCTCGGGCGGGCAGACCCCCATCGGCATCGCGAGGACCGGACAGTGGATTGCCGTAGCCAATCAGAAATCGAACACGATTTCCATATTTACGGTGAACTCGGCCGGACAACTGATGCAGGCGGGGAGTCCTGTAAACACGGTCTCTGCGCCATTCCGCATGGCATTTTCCCAGAACGGAAACTATCTATTCGTCAGCAGCGACTCGGGAATGGAATCCTTCCAGTTCAACACCAGCACAGCCGCGTTATCGCCGCTGAATGGACGGAAAGCAGTTGCTGGCACCGCTCGCGCCATCGCGGCACAGTAGGCGCTAACCTTCGACGCACACCAGACGGGTGATTTGCTCATGCATCTGGAAGGATGCGAACAGGTTCCGGCTGTTCAAAGAAACGCTTAAAGCGAGCCCGTCGAGAGTCAACCGCCATTCTGGAATATAGCTGGGGTCCGGTGTGGCTCCGCTGTAATTTCCGCAAATTACGGAGAATTCAGGCGTGGGATCGTTCAGTTGTGACGAGATAAATCGGTCCCATTTTTGCGAAAATGTGTGGAACCTCCCAATGCACGCGCGCTCTATACGCGCTCTGTTTGCGTGACTTGTGTGGACTTTCATATCCTTGCGTGTCATCCGTGGCCCTGCATCTTGTTGAAACTACATTTTGTTGTGGATTCCTTCCGCGCTCACCATCTTTTGAAGCATTTGGGCGTGCTCGACCTGTGTCCCACAACGTCTCTCCATAATTCCTTCCGTGGCTGTAATCTCGAGTTTGATTCGTTCTCTGGGACGGGGGGAGCGGGAGCCAATAATTAGCAAGGATTAAATCGCAAGCTCATCAAGAACCGTGGGCGTTCACCGGGAACGGCATCGGGGTACGCTGCGCTTACGAATGGCACGGTGGGCCGGCTGACGATTCCCCAAGAACCTCCGACCAGAACATGTATATTTTCCATTGCATCGCGGCGCACCAAACAGGCTCGTGAACGGTGTGTGAGCCCGCGAAGGAACTTTGTAAAGCGATCCTGACCAGACGGGCAGGCAGGACGAATACCTAAGCAGATCAGTAAGGGGAATCGCATCTACAACAAGGTTGTGTTTGTCATCAGCAGCTAAGAAATCCTAGTACTCCTATGAAGACGACCGCAGATGCCGACCGAGAGTGCTTCCAGAGCGGCGCCGAGAACTACGCCGAGTACCTCGGCACTCCCGAAGGTCGTTTGCGTCTTGATCTCGCGTTTGCCAACCGATTGTTGCGGGATTCGTCGGCGATACTTTCTGTTCTCGTCCGCAATCAGGCAGGTGAAGTATTGAAGGCGGCCATCCAGGCCGGCGATCTGGCTGCGGCGGAACGTAACCTCAATGCCGAATGGGGACAGGAGTCTCTGTATGGAGGCGAGGTGAGGTTGTTCACGCCAGACAAGCTGCACGCCATGCTAAAAGCAGCATCGCTCACGGTAGTTGCCGAGCGTGGTGTTCGGGTCATCTCAGACTATTTGCCGCCGCCGCTTGCTCGCAGGACAAATTATGAACGGATTCTCGAATTGGAACGCAAGCTGGGCAGCCGAGCGGACTTTGCTGCGATCGCGCGCTACACACATTGTTTGGCGCGTCTCCCGGCCCCAGTCACGGAGCACAGCGCGTGAGCAACGCCGTATCTCAAGTTTTCTCGAGAAGATCCGACGCCGAGTCTCCTGATACCAGGATCGCGCTCGGGCTGGGTCTCACCAACGAGTGCAATCTTGCCTGCGCCTTTTGCTACCGCGACCCGACTCGCGCTGACCGTCTTTCTTTGGATCAAGTGAAGTCTGTCATGGAACGGCTGCCCGTCGGCTCAGTGAACCTCGGCACCGGTGAGAACGGCATGCATCCTGATTTTCAGGCGATACTGGCCTACCTGCGGACACGAGCGGTTAAGCTTACGATTACTTCCAACGGTCACAGCGTGGCTGTTTTGGAAGATACCGAATTGCGCACCTTTCATGATGTCGAGTTTTCTCTCGATTACCCGACACAGGCGGAGCAGGATGCGCAGCGTGGAATTGGCAATTGGGATCTCATCCACCAACAAGCAGAACGTTGCGAGAGACTCGGCGTTGCAGTAACGATCGTCTCTGTGATGATGAAGCCAAACTACTTGCGCCTCGCGGAGGTGGCACGCGTGGCCAAAAAGTTTGACGCTCCGTTACGTGTAAACGTGTACCAGGCAGTCCGATCAGACACTTATGCGTTGACGTACGAAGACTACTGGGAGGGATTTCGTCGACTCTTTGCCGAGACTGAAGTGATCGCGATTGGCGAGCCGCTGGTTCGAGCATTGGCGGGGCTGCCACCGGTCCGAGCAGGTTGTGGCGTAACGACCATACGAGTAACCCCCAGAGCCACAACACAACCTTGTGTCTATTGGCCAGGATCGGGCGAGCCGCTTGAGCACTTGCTCTCTGCAGGGACCGCCATCCTCAGCTCAGCACCGTTCGGGCAGGCACGCACGCTTCCCCAAGCCTGCGAGGCCTGCGAGTTCCGGGATTCCTGCCATGGAGGATGTGCCGGACGGCGACGCTTGCAGGGTGCAATGACGCAGCCCGACTTTTATTGTCCGATTGTTCGCGGGGACCGCCCCCACCTGCAGGTTGTCATGGCGGCCAACCGCGATCTGCCTAAACTGAACAGCTCCTGCTCTACGGTGGTCATTGCGCGAGGCTGATTCGTGAACCTCACCGCATGAAGAGTCCCCAGGCTCATTGATCTGGCAGAGTGGGGGCTAAGACCCAGTTCAATAGTTTTGTTAACCGGAAGGGAGTCACAATGATGGAGTTAAACCCCGCCTTAAACGACACACGCCGAGCGCTTAACGAATCGGACTCGCGAATTGGATTAGCAATAGTGCGGCTGACGATTGGCGCAATGTTTGTGTGGGTCTTCTTCGAAAATCTGGGGAAGGGACTTTATACTCAGGCGGGCTACAAAAGCCTGATCAACTACTACATTAAGGCGAGCCATTCTCCAGCCGGGTGGAAAGCCGTTATGGGATTTATGGCGAGCCACGCGTCGATGGCGGCTCCCATGCAAGCCATGACAGAGATCTCGCTCGGGGTTCTCCTGGTAATCGGTCTGCTCACACGCCCTGTCGCTTTCGTGGCATTCGGTTTCCTCGCCAGCCTTTGGATCTCTGAGTTCGGCACTTCGTGGATTTGGGAGCTGTTGGTTCCGGTACTCGCATCCATCGGACTCTGTGTAGGACGTGCCGGCCGAGCTTGGGGAATCGACTCGCGACTGGCGCGCCGATGGCCATCCTCCCCGTGGTGGTAGTTTGAACGCCGGCCAAGCACGAGTGTCGGTCATCATCCCAACGCGCAATGAAGCGTCGGCAATCAGCCGCGTTCTAGCGGAGCTTCCCGCTGAAATTGTGTCCGAAGTACTGGTTGTAGATAGCAATTCAACTGACGGAACTCCGGAGATCGCTGCAAAGATGGGAGCCCGAGTTATTCAAGAATCTCGCGCTGGGTACGGTCGTGCGTGTTTGACAGGGCTCGCGAGCGCCAGCGCTGATATCGTTGTTTTTCTCGACGGTGATTACAGTGATCGCCCGGCTGAGTTGCCGCTCCTGCTGGCTCCCATCACCGAAGGTCGTGCTGATATCACGCTGGGTTCGCGGCTCAGCGGGCAGCGCATTCGCGGGGCATTACCGTGGCACGCCGCATTTGGTAACCGTCTCGCGGCTGGACTGATTGGGCTTCTATATGGCCTGAGAATCACTGACCTCGGCCCGTTCCGCGCTGCGCGGGCTGATGTCCTACGTGAGCTTGCGCTCGAGGAGACCACGTATGGTTGGGCAGTCGAAATGATTCTCAAGGGCAGCCTTCAACGATTCCGCATCGTCGAGGTTCCGGTCAGTTACTATTCCCGTATCGGGAAATCTAAAATCAGTGGCACGGTGAAAGGCACTCTGGGTGCAGCGTGGTTCATTCTCAGCCGTATACTGCTTTACTATTTCAATCGGCGAGCCGCCGGTAGTCCTCGATCTGCCTGAACTTTGGAAACAACATCTCCCATGCAATTCTGGACCCCGACCACAACCCAATCAGAGAACGCGGACCGCACGCTCGTAATCATGGCCAAAGCGCCGAGACCAGGCATGGTCAAAACTCGATTGGCGCAGAATCTTCCTGTGTCGGCTATTACGGAACTTTATCGTTGCCTTCTCGACGACACAATCGCGCTGGCGCGCTCGCTCGAGAATGTGCAGGTTGCGATTATGTGTCCTGCCAATGATGTGGCCGATTTGGCCTCGTTAGCGGGGGACTCTGTACGGGTTGTGGCACAAAATGGAGGAGGTCTCGCAGCAGGACTCACGTCGGTGTTCGCGAACTTTGCGGCTGGCCATCAGCGCGTCATCGCCTTCAACAGTGACAGTCCGCACCTGCCGGCGTCCGTTCTCGAAAGCGCCTTCGAGCTACTGTCAGTGCGGGACGTGATTGTTGGACCAACGCACGATGGCGGCTACTACCTCGTCGGAGCGAAGACCATACATCCAGAACTTTTCAATGGAGACGGAATGGGGACCGCGACTGCCCTCGAGGCGCTTCTGGCGCGTGCCCGGACGCTGAGGCTCTCTGTAGGTTTTACAGATCAGTTCTATGACATCGATGTGGCGGACGACTTGACTCGACTCGCCTCGGATCTGCAGCTTGATCCATCAAAGGCACCTCGAACGGCGGATTGGCTGTCGCAATGGAGAACCGCTTAATCTACGGTCAAGCATCGGTGCACCGTGACGATCATT
>DATLKS010000194.1:0-3106 GCA_035538255.1 Terriglobales bacterium | reverse complement strand
ATGTTTGAGGCTTAAGGCGAGACCTGTTTTCCATCCCTGGAAGCGCAGACTGCGCCTGCTGAACTGAACCCATCAAGCTCGATCTAGTCCTTCTTGCGTAGAGGCCGCGGCTTGCATTTCCGGATAATCGCCCTGTGGAGTCGCTCCCTCGTGGATTCAGTTGCCAAGTTCAAGCATCCCGCCTACCTCCTCTTCAGTAAAAGACAAAGACTGCCGGCCGGCTTCTCAGCGGAGATCGATTTAATCTTGGTCACGGTTATCTTCTCGGCCTAGCAACTGCGCAGTATCTGACCTGGAACGGGAAGCTCATCGAAAGAGCAGGCGTAACACCCGATGTCGAGGTTTCTCTCGATCCCGAAGCCTTGCAGCTTGGCCGTGACACGCAACTTGAAAAAGCACTGGAAATTTTGAAAACCGGTTCTCCTAGACAATCCTAGTTCTCTTTTGGAGTATGTTCCTCTCGCTCTTTCGACGATAGTGTCGCGATTACGCACTTCGCCGATTTACCTGAGCTTTATTTTTTGCTGTTGCGTTGGATCATCGATTTCTGTCACTCACAGCGCAGTGACACCATCGGATCAACCGTGGCCGCTCGCCACGCAGGGACAGCGCAAGCGGCCAAAGCCACCGCGAGCAGCAGCGTTGCTACACCGACTAACGTCGCCGGATCGATCACGCCAACGCCAAAGAACAGAGTTCGAGCCAGGCGCACCAGAGCCAATCCAAGCACGCCACCGATCAAAGCACCGGTAGCGGCCAGCAGTAATCCACGGCGCAAAATGATTGCAATAACATCGGTTTGGCGTGCGCCTAAAGCCATGCGCACTCCAACTTCTCGCGTGCGCCGCGCTACGTCATATGCCAGCAGGCCATAGAGTCCAATGCTCGCTAGCAACAAAGCGAGTATTCCGAAGAATCCTGAAAGTCGGGCCAGAGTGCGTTCCGAGACGAGTTGCTCATCGATCTGCTGTTTCTGTGTCTCGATGTCGAATAGCGGCAGAGCGGTGTTAATGGACGCCACCGTGCTTCGAACAGCCGGCACGAGTGATTCCGGATCTAGCGCCGTACGCAGCGCGAAATAAACAGCGGCTGCCGCGCTGGGAGCATATATCGTGGGCTTGATGTCACGACGCAGGCTGTTGTACTTCGCATCAGCCGCGATTCCCACAACTTCATAACCCACGCTTCTGTTCTCCGGGCCAATTTCGTAACCGAATTGCTTGCCTATTGCGGCGGCGCCTTTGAAGTATCGGTCTGCAAATGTTCGGTTGACGATGATCGGCAATGGCTCAGTTGGCGGTGGATCATGCGGATTTTGTCTAAGCTGCAGCGCGATCGTCCGGGCGCGATCAAAGTCGCTCTCGGTAAAATCACGACCACCCAAAAGTGGAATTCCCATTGTGGTAAAGAACGAAGGGCCTACCGTCATGTAATCGGAATTCGCGTGCGCGTCAGCAGGCGTTTCAGGAAGGTGAACTCCCCGGGTCCACAAGCTGCCGCGCAGCAGAGGACGCCATGAATAGGTGACCTTGTTTACGCCCGCGACCGCAGCCAGTCGCTGCTGCAAATTCTGGTATAAGCCATCGACCTGCGCGTCCTGATATCCAGCGAGTCTCGCGTCAATGCCAAAGAGCAGGAGGTTCTGGGTATCAAAGCCAGGATTTACCTGCTCGAGGTTTCTGAGCGTGCGAATGAGTAACCCCGCGCCAATCAGCAACACAATCGCGAGACTGACTTGAATGCCCACTAAGACATTTCCAAAGCTGAACCAGCGCCGCCGTTCGCCGGCCATCCCAACAGCGCCCTCGTTCGCTTTCATGGACGTGTTCAGGTCAACGCGTGTTGCCCGCAGAGTGGGTGCGATACCGAAGACTATTCCCGTCACAATCGACACCGCTGCCGTAAATGCCAGGACACGCAGGTCGATTGTGGCCACAAACGGGATTGTCATCTGGCCGCCATTCGAGATCATTTTGATCATCGCGTGCAGAGCCCAGATCGCGAATAGAATGCCGCAGGCGCCACCCAGAGCCGACAGCAGAACGCTTTCTGTGAGCAGTTGCCGAACAATGTGTCCACGAGCTGCACCCACCGCAACCCGAACCGCAATTTCATTACGTCACGCAGTGGCCCGCGCCAGTAAAAGTCCGGCAACGTTGGCGCAGGCAATGAGCAAAATGAGTCCAACGCCAAGCGTGAGTACGTAAACCGGCTGCAATTTATCGGGGGCTGGTCCCATGGCCTGAGCGATGGGAGCAAGCTCCACCGAAGGCCGGTCCGATTCTTTGCTCAGAGGCTTGTCGCCATGAATAACTTCGTTGCGGAACAGCAGAGATATTTCGGCTTGAGCCTGCTTTCGCGGAACTCCATCGCGCAGGCGTGCCACAATCTCTACCAAAACGAATCTGCTTCGTCGTGTCAAGGATCGTAATTCGGAATAAGTTGACGATTCGATGAGAGAGGCAGCCAAACGTCTTGCGGCAACGTGATGGACAGATTCGTGAATCGCCGCTCAGCAACACCAATGATCGTAAATGGTAGTGAGTTGAGCAAAACGGTCTTACCAATCGCAGAAAGACTGGCACCAAATGCGCTTTTCCAATAAGGGTAACTGAGAACCACAACACTGGCGGAGTTTGGAGTGTCATCGGAAGGCGTGATCAGCCTGCCTGCTGCTGGTTGCACTCCGAGCGTTGAAAAGTAATCGCCGGTCACGAGTTGTCCCCGGACGATGCTTGCGTTCCCATTCCCGCTCAGGTCCAGCCGCGGCGCATTTGCAAATCCTGCTACGCCGGAAAATGGGCTGGCTTGCTGCTGTCGTAGCTCTCGCAAAAAGGGAAGCGAAAACGAGCAACTGCTCCGTGCACTTGCCGTAGATAGCCGTTGGCCTTGACAGTCTCCGTAGCTCTCATGGCTGAAGAGTCTGAGCTGAGTCTGGGCCGACCAGCGCAGTGCAACCAGTTCTTGCGGATTCTGGGCAGGAACGACACGCAGCAACAGTGCATTCAAAACAGAGAAAATCGCTGTGTTCGCACCGATACCGAGTGCAAGGGTAAGCACGGCCACGATGGTGAATACTGGGTTCTTTCGCATCATTCGGACTGCG
>DATLKS010000193.1:0-4555 GCA_035538255.1 Terriglobales bacterium | reverse complement strand
ATGCCTAGAACGACTCCCAGGATGCCATCGAACGCGCCGGCATTGGGCACAGTATCGAGGTGGGAACCAAGGAGCAGCCGTGGGCACTGCGGATCCGTTCCCGCATAGAGTGCACGGAAGTTTCCGACGGCATCGATCCTGATCTCCGTTCCTAAAGGCCGTAGCCATTCCGCGATTTCGCGATGACATTCATGCATGGCGGGTGAAAGGAAGGTTCGCGTAGTACGCTCGGACTCCTCGCTGAAAGTCGCGAGCTTCCGGCAGCGCGCAATCACAGATCGCGCATGATCGCCGATCTCACCAGCTTTACCTAACACACTGATTCAATTCCCCTCGTACTCGGTGCCTCTGTGGTGAACTCCCTCTCACATCGTTCCTGAGCGCCGGATGCGCGCTTCAATGTAACCGTGGGGCTCGTCGATTGGCACAAAGATTTCATTCGGGTTGTCCTCGCCAAACCGAGATAGATCGACGAGCAAGCAGTGGATATTCGGCATGATCAGCTCGATCTCGCTCACTTCTGCCACATGCTGCAGAACACTCTCGCCCATGGCGTAAACCGTGTGCTGAACCGATTTGCTTCGGTGCTGCGAAAATACGGTGAGCAGGATTTCCCGGATAGTGGTCCGAAGCTTTTCGAAATCAGCTACGAAAGACATGTAATTCCAGTTCGCGCGCACTGCGGTGCCCAGCAAACGATCGGATGTTGGCGGCAACGTGGTTAGCGAATCCTGGATATAGCCCTCGAATGCAGAGCCCACCGTTTTCAGGATCACCAGATTTTCCAGTCCGGAGATAACTGAGAACTCGCGGTCTCGGATTCGTTGCACTGTGGTCGTCTGTTGCTCCCTGGTGGACTGCACGAAAGTCGTGGGATGTGGTTTCCCGCCGGCCACAACATGCGGCCAGGCCTTCTCGGAGATCGCGACCTCCGCCTCGGATACTTGTAAATTCCGGCTCAGCAGAAAATCCACCAGTTCCTTTCCAAACTCTTCCATAGACGTTGCCGCCGACCTTCGCGCCAGCCAATAGACGGTGTTTTTCATGGTGTCGGTGGGTAGGATCTGGCTGTTATCGCCCTCTAAAAAGCAGCTCTTGAAGTCTCCTCGCAGCAGGACCTCGACCGTCCACTCCCGAAGATCGTGCCTATCTGCATTGCGCTTCACGCGCACCAGGCGCACGCGTGACTTCCCATAACGGTTTTCGCCCAGTTCGGTCATGCGCCTCGGTACGTGGTGTAGCCATGCGGACTCAGCAGCAAGGGAACATGTAGATGTGTCTCTCCATCGCGGACCAGAAACGTGATCTGCACCAGCGGATGCAATGGTTGAACACCCTGCATCGAGTAGTAGGTCGCTGTGTCGAACGTCAAGCGATAGATTCCCGGTGCAAGCTCATCGCGATCTGAAAGCAAGTTTCCGCAGCGGCCATCGCCGTCAGTATTGCGCGAACCTATCGTCCGCCACTGGTCGCGGTCTTCTTGCCATTCCAACCGCACAGGCACACCGTTGGCGGGCTTTCCGCGAGCGATGTCCAGCACATGCGTGGAAATGCCTATCTTGTAGTCAGCCATTTTCTTAGTCGAATATTTGTGATCTGCAACTGTTGCTCCGCAGCCTCTCGTATCTCAATCGAGCCATCATTTTGCAGGCGGCGATTTAGGATCTCTAAAATCTCGGCTGCGCTCCTCCCTGTGGCACACACGATGAAAATGTGGCCAAAGCGCTTTTCGTATTCCCGATTTGCTTCAGCGAGCGCACGTTTCACGGAATCGTCCAAATTCGAAGCGGCGCTTTGCTCTTGTGCCGACCACCCTGCAGACCGCCGGTCTGCAGTGGCATTTCGGGAATGTGGGTCACCGATGCGCGGATGACTTCGAAACGCCTCCATCCAATCTGTCACGCTTAGACCACGCCAGGCCTCACTCGCCGCTGCCAACAGTTCTGCTTCGTCTGTAATCGGTCTGCGGCTTACCATTTCTCGTGCCCAAGCCTGCGAATCGCAGCAGGGCAGGATCTCCTTTTGTGCTTCTTCCGCAGGCAGCGCATTCCAACGAGCCAGTATGCTGCTGAAAGTAGCACTTTGCCGACCGAGCCTCTCGAGAAACTCGCCAATCAGATTTTCCACAACTGCTGTCCGATAGGCCGCAGTAGAACGAATGTCGTTGATGGGACTTATTTCTCCAGCAGCCGTCTCTTTCGCCAGCGCAATGGCAGCCCCATCGAAAGGCTTTCCACGCAACAGCGCTTCTGTTTCGCTCAAGCGAAGCGGTACTGGCGCCACGCTTCCCACAGCAATGCGAATATCGGCAACGGCCTCGTTCTTCAATTGGCCAAGCGCCGCTATGCACACCTTCGAGATCGCCTGCGCGTTACGCGCTCCTACCTTGCGGGAATAAGAAAGATATCCTGAGAATCTCCGGGGGAGACAAACAGCGCGGATCAGTTCATCAGGCGCAAGATTCAACTGCTTATAGCCGGTATAAAATTCCCTACAAGGGATGCGACGCTGGCCGCGAACCGAAACCAATATCAGATCGGCTTCATACACCAGCAGCATGGGCAGAGAATCCGCCGCTGGTGAAGCATTTACGATATTGCCGCCCAGCGTCCCGCGATTCTGGTTGGCGATTCCTCCCGTCCAGCTCGCAGCCTGAGCCAGCAACGGAAACTCGCGCGCGATACTGGCATCTTCGCGCAAGTCGGTGTAGGTGCAGCCTGCGCCGATCTGAAGTTCGCCGGGCAGGATGTCGATGCGGCGCAATTCCGGCAGATTCCAAATGCTGAGAAGCTTTCGCGATGCCAGAGTTCCCGCCGCGAACTGTACCATCACGTCGGTGCCGCCAGCGATTGGAAGCCATTCTTTCTTCTGCTCGGCGAGCAACTTGACGGCAGACTCAAGGCTCGCGGGCGCAACAAACTCGAATTCGGCAGGATTCGACCTCATGCGCGAGGAGTGCACCCCGTCGCCGCAGCTTGCACAGCCTCAACAATCTGCAAGTACCCGGTACATCGGCAGAGATTGCCCGAAAGTCCTTCGCGAATCTCGTCCACTGAAGGGTTAGCTTTTTTCCCTAAGAGATACGCGGCCGCGACAACCATCCCTGGCGTGCAAATACCGCATTGTGCGCCACCCAACTCCAGGAATGAATCTTGCAGAGCGCGAAAGCGCGGGTCTGCTGCAACACCCTCGATCGTAATTACCCTCGCGGCCTGTGCCTGCGCAACAGGTATCAGACAACTAAGCGACAGCGCGCCATCTAGAAGGATCGAACAGGCGCCACACTCGCCCTCACCACAACCTTCTTTGGTTCCAGTAAGTCCAAGCTCTTGCCGAAGCACATCGAGCAACCGCTCCATAGGATACGCGCGGACTGTCTTGTGCTCGCCATTAACCGTGAAAGAAATTTCGTGTTTGTCGCAGAAAGTTGTCGTCATATCACCGCTGACCAGGACTCGGCGCGATCTTCCCGTGCAACAGGTTTTGTGACTGCTGCAAAGATATCTTCGGGCAGCATGGGAATTGAATCGAACGGAATTCCCAGGGCCTCCTCAACCGCATTCACGATGGCAGGCGCCGGACCGTCTATAGGAAGTTCGCCGATTCCTTTGGCGCCGAACGCGCCATGTACGTTGCCCAGTTCCTCGAAATATACGCGAATGGGAGGCAGATCCGACGAAGTCGGCATGATGTAGTTCGTCATCTGGCTGTTCTGCATGCGCCCTTCGCGCCATTCGACTTTCTCGCACAACGCGAAGCCAATTCCCTGCGCCACCCCGCCCAGAACCTGCCCGCGCGCCAAGACAGGGTGAATGACCCGTCCTACTTCCTGCAGGGCGACAAAGTCATCCACTGACACGCTATAGGTCCAGAGATCCACGGTGACTTCGGCTACGTACACCGCCCATGCAAAAGCGGCATAGGCCTCACCACGGTACAGTTTGTCGTCCCAATGGATGCCTGCCGGCTGTTGATAACGCGCGAACGAGCGTAACTCTCCATGTTCGGCGACATATTTCTTGCAGGCAGCGCGAAACTCCTCAGGCGTGTATGTCTCCCCGAGGATCTCTGCCCGAATGAGAGTCTCCTTCAATCCCATCGCCGCCGAAGCTACCAGGTTGCCGACCACCATCGCGGTTCGCGATGCCACAGTCGGGCCGCTATTCGGTACCTTCGCGGTGTCCGGCGGAGCAATGATGACGTCTTCGTACCTGAGTCCCAACGCTTCGGAAGCTATTTGGCAAAGAACCGTATTGGTCCCCTGACCGAACTCCGTGCTCGACACCAAGACGCGCACGCTGCCATCCGGTTGTCCCTGGACCCCGACCAGGGAGTTCAAATAACGCTCGCCGGATCCGGTAAATCCCGCTCCGTGTAGGAATGCCGCTATACCGATGCCTTTCTTGCGCGTCGCCCCCTCGTTCTCTTTTGCGAATCGCTGCTTCTTTGCGTTGTAATCGGAGAGCTGAAGCGCGCGATCGAGAAGCCTTTCCAAATCGATTGCTTCATCGATACGTTGTTCCGTCGTCGTCGTTTGGCCGGGTTTCAGAAAATT
>DATLKS010000192.1:0-5430 GCA_035538255.1 Terriglobales bacterium | reverse complement strand
GTTCTTCCAAAAGAGAAGCTGCGAGTTGGAGAAAACACAATCTATGTTGATTTCGTTTCTGGCGTGGCACCCGCCGGCAAAGCCATCACTCGGTTTCTAGATAAAGACGACGGTAGCGAATACGTTTACACGCTCTTTGTGCCCATGGACGCAAGTATGGCTTTCCCGTGTTTCGATCAACCGGATCTAAAGGCGAGATTTCAGCTCAGCGTAGATGCGCCCGAAGATTGGACAGTAGTTTCGAATACTCCGGTAGATCCAGCAGCTCCGATTCACACGCAATTCCAGCGCGCAAGCAATGAGCCGGAGCCGAAGACAACCACGTTTAAAGAAACGCAACCTATCAGTACCTATTTGTTTGCGTTTGCTGCCGGCCCCTTCCGGAAAGTGCACGAGTCGGCAGGTCTGCCCGGCATCTATGTTCGCAGGTCGCAATACGATCGCGCGATCGAGGAAGCTCTCGAACTGCAGCAGGTCACAGCCGACGGCATGAAGTTCCTCGCCGAGTATTTCGCGCAGCCGTTCCCATTTCCCAAATACGACCTGGTGCTGATTCCCGGCTTCGCCTATGGGGGCATGGAGCACGCAGGAGCCACGTTTCTGCGCGAAGAGTCTGTCCTGTTTCGGACAGCTCCTACGCACAGCGACCGCATCGGACGCGATCTGCTCACGCTCCACGAGCTCACGCACCAATGGTTCGGCGATTTCACCACCATGCGGTGGTTCGACGACCTGTGGCTGAAGGAAGGCTTCGCACAATACATGGCGTATCGCACGCTGGACAAGCTGAAGCCCGACGAGCACGTGTGGCAGCGCTTCTATCTTTCGATCAAGCCGGCGGCATACGCCATCGACTCCACGCTTGGGACGACGCCGATCTACCAGGACATCGATAATCTGCAGAACGCGAAGTCAGCATATGGCGCGATTGTCTATTCCAAAGCGCCTGGCCTGCTGCGGCAGCTCGCGTTCATTCTGGGCGATGAACACTTTCGCGATGGCCTGCGCATATATTTGAAGGAGCACCAATATGGGAACGCGGAATGGAGCGACCTGGTAAAGTCGTTCGAGCGAGCTTCGGGCCGACAGTTGAACCAATGGGCAACGGCATGGATTCACCGTCGCGGGATGCCGCAGGTGGATGTCGCATGGAGTTGCGGCGAAGGACGTTTGACTGGTCTTTCGCTAGCTCAGCACAACCTCTTGAATGAGGGTGGTGTATGGCCGATCGCCACTCAGATACTCCGGGCGTACGAGAACGCCAGTCCCATCCGTCTCCGAGCTGAATTCGCGCAGGAGAAAGTTCAAGTTGCCGATGCTGTGGGTAAACCGTGCCCTGCTTTTGTGTTTGCGAACGATCAGGATTACGCCTACGGACGCTTCCTGCTCGATCCTGTGAGTCAGCGGAGAGTGACGGCCGCCCCCGTCAGCGTCGGCGATCTCTTCGAACGCACGCTGCTCTGGGGATCGCTTTGGGATTCGGTACGCGAGGCGCAGCTTGCGCCCAAAGACTACCTGTCACTCACTCACGGCCTGCTCCCGCGTGAACAGGACGAATCCTTGGCACAGTCGCTCACGGCCCATACCGTTACGGCGCTGCATCGCTATGTAAACGCGGAAACGCGTGCTCACTTTGTCCCGCGCTTCGAAACCATGGCGGAGTACCGCATGACGCACGCTGAGGATCAAGGGCTGCGCATCGTGTGGTTCCGGTTCCTGCGCGCCGTCGCCGAGACAGGCATCGGACGCGACGGCCTGAAGCAACTGTTGACCGGCAACTGGCAAGTTCCTGGAGTGCAACTTCGTCCACTCGATCGCTGGAGCATAGTCACAACACTAATTGCATTGAACGATTCCGAAGCAGACAAGGTGTTCGCAGCAGAACGCGAACGCGATCACACTGGAGATGGACTCAAATACGCTTATGTCGCGGAAGCGGCGCGTCCTGATGGGGCAACAAAGCAGAAGTACTTCGACGACTATCTTCACGATGCCGACCGCCCTGAAGACTGGGTCGAGCAAAGTCTCGGAGCCTTCAACCATTGGAACGAATCGGAACTCACGGCGCCCTATCTGAAGCCGGCGCTGGATGCGCTGCCGCAAGTGAAACGCGAGCGCAAGATTTTCTTCGTGCTCGCCTGGCTCGGCGCATTCATCGGCGGACAGGAGTCTGCTCAGGCTGACGATGAAATCCACAATTGGTTGAAGACAGGCAGCATCGATCCTGATTTACGCTTGAAAGTTCTCGAAGTAGTCGATGAGCTTGACCGGACTGTGAAGATCAGACATCGGTATCCCTAGATGGCAAGCGCGCAACGCCTTTGGGTCTAGGTTGGTCGAACACGAACAGTTCGACGCCGCAGCACACAATAGCAATTGTTTGAGAGCTCACAATCGCGTCCGATGTATTGGTAGCTGATAGCTTCTAATCAGCTCTTCTTCGAAGTAACGGCGAAGAACGCCGCCGCCTCCTGATGGATGTGCTTTGCACCGCAGTCCGGGCAAGCCACATTTCCCTTTTCATATTCGCTCAGCGTGAGAATAGCTTCGAAGGGCTTCTGGCAGTCTTCACAGAAGAATTCGTAACGCGGCATAGATACCTCCCGCATTGATGATCCACACATTCTACGCCCGGAGTGACAGACAAGTTGCCCCGAGACTGTGGCTAGTCAGCCCAGAATAAAGTGGTCGCAGCGGCACTCGGCCCAGGATCGCTTTCGAAATCTGCTCTGGCGCGTCATAGGTGCCGGAGGCAATCCAATGCGCGGATTGGCCGTTATGATTCTGCTTTCGTCGTTGTGTCTGTCGTCGTTCGGAGCGGGCGGTCTTTTGACGTCGGACGACGTGCAGAAAATCAAACAGCTACATGAGAAATACATAAAGGCATGGTTGGCCGGAGATGCAGATGGCGTTCGCTCTGTCTTCGTTGACGAACCGGTCTTGCTGCCTCATCACGGAGTCGCTCCGGTCGTTGGTCACGACCAGATGAACACCTTCTGGTTTCCTCTGGGCAGCCCGCCAACGAAGGTTCTGAAGCTCAATCTGACTTACAACGAAATCGGCGGCTCAGGCAATACCGCTTATGTTTGGGGCACCGACGATCTTTCGTGGGAGACGAGTCAGAACGGAAAGACAAAAGTGGTTTCCAATAAGGGAACGTATCTTAACATCGTTCGAAAACTCCCCACCGGAGAATGGAAGATCTCCCACCACATGTGGGACGATCCTGTGCCTGTGCAATAGGTTACCGAAATCCCGGGAGGTCGCCTCCTGACCTGCTTGACGCCTCCAAGGCGCATTCAGCAGACGAAAAAAGCCCGGTCTGCGTTTGCAGGCCGGACGGGAGTCTTGTCCGATTCGATCGAACTCAGAACGTCAACCGCATTCCAAGCTGAATATTGCGCGCAGGCCCTGAACCGCTTGGTGCACCGTAAGAGCCGTTGCCAATAATCCCATTATTGGAAAGATCTGCAGAGGTCGTGCTGAAGCGGAAGTTCGTGTGGTTGAACGCATTCACAAGGTCCGCGCGGAATTGCAGCCTGATGTTTTCGCCGCCGAGGCCAAACTCCTTACGCAGCGAGAAATCCCACTTATAAAGACCCGGCCCCCGCACCATGCCGGCAGCGCTGTTGCCGAGCACGTCTGGCGGAGCAGGTGCAAACGCAGCCGTGTTGAACCACTGATTCGCGCCACGGGTGTCGAGCAGGATTGGACCTCCAAGATATTGCGCGCGGCGTCGGAAGACAAAGTTCTTGCCGCCGAAGGTGCTGTCGGCCGTGATGGTATAGGGTCCGCCGCTCTGTACCTGCGTGAGTCCGCTCAGCTCCCAGCCGCCGAATGTCTCCCGTAAGAAGTTCTGTGAGTTGCGGAAGAAGGGCATGCGGTAAGTAAATGTTGAAACGAAGATGTGAGTGTGATCGAAACCTGAGGGGCCATAGTTCAGGAAACGCATGGTTGCGTCTTCGATGTTGTCGTTATTGCCACTGTTGCGAACGTCTTCTGCTCCACCTCCGCTATCTGTCAAGTTCTTCGAAAAGGTGTAGCTGGCGGTGAGAGTGAGATCGCCTTTTCGTTTTGTAGCATACATTTGTAGAGCGTTGTAGTTGGAATTGGCATCGGTCAGGAACATGTTGATCGTGCCGTAGCCCTTATATGGTCGAAGCGCGTTGATGCTGGTTGCTTGTTGGGCGCTGGGTAGCGATTCATTAGCGAGCAGAGTGGTCAGGCTCGGCATATTAATGTCGGGCTTCCGGAAAAGATGGTGCGCCTGGTTTCCTACGTATGCGATTTCCAGAAAGACGCCGGCAGGCATCTCCTGTTGCACGCTCAAACTGTAGCTGGTGCTGTAGGACTGCTTGGCATGCGGATTCACAGCGGAAATGCTCTGCACGCCGGTGCTTTGCCCGCCGGACGAGCTGGGAGCGAGGCTGGCGAGATTTGCAAACTGCAACACGCTGGTATTTGAGTAAGGCGGGTTCGATGCCTCGTCGAAGATCATGTTGCCTTCGGGCGTGTCATAGAAGATGCCGACACCGCCCCGAATCGATGTGCGGTCATCATGAAAGGGAGCGAGAGCAAAGCCTACACGGGGAGCCCAATTGCTCTGCGGCTGGTACAAGGCCGTCGGAGCTCCGCCGGGGATTGTGGCGATGCCTGCAGAGCCTGCCCGAACCAATCCGTTCAGGGGATTTCCGCCCTTGGTCGTGTCGATAGATCCATTCAACTTCATAGTTACAGCTTGGGCCGGATTGTAGAGGCTGGGATCGAAGTTAACCAGAGTATTGCCCTGCGCATACCAGGGAACCACATACTGATACCGAACTCCCAATTCGAGACTAAGATCGCGACGCACCTTCCAGTTGTCAGTAGCATAAGCCGCGTACTGTGTATAACGGAACTTTCCCACGGGATCGTCCGACGCTTCCTCGTATTTATTGAAGTTCCCCATCAGAGCGTCGGCCAACGCATTGCCTGAACTGTTGTTGCTGCTGCTGGGTGTAGAGCCGGTAAACGTGATCGCGCCTGCGTACAGTGAACGCGCGTTCTGATCTTTCCTGTTGCGGATCACGACTGCGCCAGTCTTAAGCGTGTGCGCGCCATGGCTCCAAGTGATGTTGTCGCTGGGCGCGATGTCGGTAGTGGGAGCGAGAAGCGCATGAGACTGGCCCTTAATGGTCTGGAAAGTACTCATCATGATATCGGGTATGCTGTTGCGGAAGCGTCCGCCACCGTTCGGGAATATCTGCGAGAAAGTAAAACCATACGTGGCGCGCTTCCAGCCATCGCCTACCGGAAAGAGACGCTGTCCATTCCAAGAGGCGTTGATCTTAGCTTCGTTCACCAGCGTCGGAGTAATCGTCCAGGTGTGTGCCAACTGATAGCTGGTACCAGGACGGCTGCGATTCTCTGCACAACTTGGAATACTCGAGG
>DATLKS010000191.1:0-2147 GCA_035538255.1 Terriglobales bacterium | reverse complement strand
GTGAAACTTGATCAAGGCGCCGTGCAGTTCGATCAAATTCAGGTCGAGTATTGTCACATCACCGCTCCCATCTCCGGCAAAGTCGGCTTGCGGCTGGTCGACCCTGGGAACGTGGTCCAAGCATCCGGATCGCTCACTCTTGCGGTGATCACTCAACTGCAACCGATCACCGTAATTTTCACAATTCCTGAAGACAATTTGGGCCAGGTTCAACAGCGGCTTCGCAAGAACGCCAAGTTACCAGCGGACGCATTCGACCGTGCCGCGCAAAAGAAACTCGCCTCCGGCACGCTCCTGACGCTCGACAACCAGATTGACACCACGACTGGAACCGTCAAGGCCCGCGCCACGTTCGACAATAGGGATGCGGCACTGTTTCCAAATGAATTTGTAAACGTTCGCTTGCTCGTGGACACGCTGCACGGCGCAACGCTGATTCCTTCCTCTAGCATTCAGCATAACGGTCAAGCCGCTTTCGTTTACGTTTTGCAGGACAACACCGCGCACATGCGCGGCATTAAAACAGGTGCGACGGACGAGGGAATGACCGAGGTAACCGGAGTCTCGCCGGGCGATGTGCTGGCCAACAGCAGCTTCGAGAAATTGCAGGACAACGCAAAAGTTGTAATCTCCGGCACTGGCAAGCCTGGCCCTGCGTCTGGACCCACGTCTAAAAATGCCACCAGGAGCAACGCTCCTTGAGTCCGTCACGCCCTTTTATATTACGGCCAGTTGCGACTGCTCTATTGATGGCCGCAATTCTTCTGGTTGGAATTGTCAGTTATACGCAGCTTCCGGTGTCAGCGCTGCCACAAGTTGACTATCCCACAATACAGATTCTGACTTTCTATCCCGGCGCCAGCCCCGAGGTGGTCGCAACAACCGTAACCGCTCCCCTCGAGCGGCAATTCGGCCAGCTGCAAGGTCTGAATCAAATGACTTCGAGCAGTTCCGGCGGAATATCCGTAGTCGTGCTGCAGTTCACTCTGAGCCTGAACATTGATGTCGCAGAAGAAGAAGTGCAGTCTGCCATTAACGCTTCGCAAAACTTTCTGCCGGCCAATCTGCCTGCCCCTCCCATCTACAGCAAAACAAATCCTGCCGACGCGCCGGTGCTAACGCTGGCTGCAACTTCCAGCACCATTCCTCTTTCGCAAGTCGAAGATCTCATCGACACCAGACTGGCCCCCAAAATTTCGCAGCTGAGTGGCGTAGGCCTGGTAACCATCAGTGGTGGCCAGAAACCTGCCGTCCGTATTCAAGCCAACCCTGCTGCCCTGTCTTCCTACGGCATCAATCTCGAGGACCTCCGTACCGCTGTGACCCAGTCCAGCGTCAACGCTGCCAAAGGCAACTTCGATGGCGCGCGCCAGAACTACCAAATCGACGCCAACGACCAGCTGGTCACGAGCGACGACTATCGCAATGTCGTGGTTGCTTATCGCAACGGCGCTCCGGTCATGCTTACCGACGTGGCAAAAATTCTGGATGGCGTAGAGAACAAAAATCAGGCCGCTTGGATGAACAAAACGCCGGCCATCATCATCAACGTGCAGCGTCAGCCCGGCGGCAATACCATCAGCGTCGTGCGGAGCATCAAGAACTTGCTGCCGCAGCTGGAAGCCAACCTTCCTAAAGGCATCGACATAACCACACTTACCGACCTGACCACTCCTATTCAGGCCTCGGTCTCCGACGTCGAGTTCGAACTGGTTTTGACTATCGCGTTGGTCGTGATGGTGATGTTTCTTTTCTTGCGCAGCCTTTACGCGACGATTATTCCCAGTGTGGCCGTTCCGCTATCCCTGGTTGGCACTTTTGCCGCCATGTACGCGCTCGGCTACAGTCTCGACAATCTTTCCCTCATGGCGCTCACCATTTCCACCGGTTTCGTCGTGGACGATGCCATCGTCATGGTGGAAAACATTTCCCGTTATATCGAGGAAGGCGAGACTCCGCTGCTGGCCGCTCTGAAGGGCGCCGAACAGATCGGCTTCACCATTCTCTCCCTGACCGTGTCCCTCATCGCGGTACTCATCCCGCTGCTCTTCATGGGCGACATCGCGGGACGACTCTTCCGGCAATTCGCGGTGACACTCGCCGCCACGATCGTGATCTCGGCGCTCATCTCCCTGACGCTCACTCCC
>DATLKS010000190.1:0-1922 GCA_035538255.1 Terriglobales bacterium | reverse complement strand
CTCAGACCTCGTGAACTCTAGACAAGGCGCAGGCTGACACTCAGGAACTCGGACCGGGGATACCTGAATAATGCACAGGGCCATTTGGAACCCCTGAGAATCCTGTTTTAGAACAGTAGGGACGCGAAGTTGAGAGCTTTGCGAACCGATTCTCAGAGGTCACCCAAATGGTGAGCAATGCAGTTCAGATTAAACGGCGCAAGCCCGTGAATCAAGGGGTCCACGGAGATACTCCGGGGCCTAATAAAATCGGGGCTTCCACGCCCTATGACTTCGAAGCGCGGAATCTGACAGCCTACGGAGGACTGCTCCCGGTGGCCACGATGCTGGACAATCTCGGATTCCAGCAATTGGTTGAGGAAAGCGTGACGGTGAATCGGCAGACGCGCTCGATGCCGATGTTCAGGTTCATCCTGGGAATGATTCTGGCCTGCTATGTGGGGTTCTCGCGGCTGCATCATCTGCGCTTTCTGAAGCGTGAACCGATGCTGACCGGCATTCTGCGGGTGGCCGAACTTCCGCCGCAAAGCACCTTCTGGCGATTTCTGGCCTCGCTGCATCTGGGCGTGGCGGGGCAACTGCTGGCTGTGCAGTGGCGCATGCGCGAACGGGTCTGGGCTGCGGCCAACGTGCAACTGGATGAAGTCACTGTGGACACCGACACCACGGTGCATACGCTGTTCGGCAAGCAGATGGGCGGGCGCAAGAGTTATAACCCGAAGAACAAGGGCAAGAAGAGCTACCAGCCGATCCTGAGCTTTATCGCCGAGACGCGAGAATACGCGACCGGTGCGCTGCGCACGGGCGACCGTCCCAGCGGCCAGCAGATCGCCGATCATCTGGAGAGTGTTGCCAAGGGCCTGCCCACTACGGTGAAGACGGTGTACGCGCGGGCCGATTCGGGTTTCTATTGCTGGCAGGCTGTCGAAGCCTACGAAAAGATGAAGTGGCGATTCATCGTAGTGGCGCGTAAGACCTCCCGTCTTGTAGACCAGTTGCAGGCGGCGAAGTGGAAGCGCTCTCCACTTACCGATGCCGACGGCCAATGCGAGTTCCTCTATCAGCCCGATGGATGGGGCAAAGCCTGCCGGTTCCTGGCGCTGCGTTACGGCAAGCCCGCGGAGTGCAAAGACGCAGAGCAGCCGGAGCAATATCAACTGTTCTCGACGCCCGAGTACACCTACAGGGTCTTCGTGACCGACATGTGTGGGCCGCTGGACACGCTGGTGTGGTTCTATAACCAGCGTGCCGGGGCCGAGAACCTCATTAAAGAGGCCAACAACGATGCCGGCCTGGCGGCGCATCCCTCCAACCGCTGGATCATGAACGCCAACTGGTTCCAGATCGCGATGCTGGCCTACAACCTGAACTGCTGGCTGCAACTGTTCAGCCGCGAGGAGAACGTCACCCTGGAAACCATAAAACACACCACGCTGGCCACGGCACGGCTGCGCTTCCTGTTCCTGGCCGCTCGAATCTGGCGCCACGCCGGGAGAGTGGGCGTCAGCTACAGCGACCATTATCAGGAGAAAGGTACGTTTCAAAAGCTCATGGGCCGGCTGCGCAAAGTCGCTCGCGGACCGGATGGATTTACTCCCGTCCTTTCTGCGCCGCTACGTGCCTGATGCGAGATCGACCATTGCGCATAGCTTTTTATGCACACACAGGTCAACCGTTTCAAACACTTATCGAACTGGTCTTGGAAAATCGGAAACAAGGAGAATTCAGAGGCTCAAGCTACTGGCACAACACCGCCGATCAACAGCCAACGCACCCGACGTGTGCTCAATCTCCGCATAATTCAGGTGAAACGGTCGAATTGCTATTTGGGAGCCGAAGATCAGGATATATGGAAGGCCCAAGCGGCACTGAACCCCCAATGATATTGGGAGTGCATCGGCGAAAAGACTGTCGGCGCTATG
>DATLKS010000189.1:0-1949 GCA_035538255.1 Terriglobales bacterium | reverse complement strand
TCTGCCCATTGCGTGCTGCCATCGTAGGGACCATTGCCTGTTGTGACGTACGCAAAGCCGTTGTCGTCGCCGACGGGACCACCGCCACCCATCCAGACACCGCCGGCGCCGCCGTACGTCCCATAGCCATTGGCGTTTGGACTCATGTTCAGAGCGCCAGTCTGCCGGAGATCGGCGGCGTTGTAGGAAAGCATCCACCCGCTGTGGCAGGCGGAAAAGCCGAAGTACAGAATGCCACGGTTGAGCAAAAGCGCCGTTCTTTGCAGGCAATTGGCGGTCAATGTAATAGTTCCATTGATGGAATCGCTATTAGTTCCCTTCACTGAGGCGCTGATTACAACCGGACTGCCGGCTCTTTCGGCTCCGCTCGTGATATCGAGTGCATGCAGGCGGAAAAACGGCGCGCCTGATCCTTGCTGCGCGGAAACGACATACATGGTTTGAGTATTCAGGTCAATGACGGGGGTCGAAGTAATGCCGATCCACGGCTTTGGATTTCCACCGTGTTGTGGAGTTTCGCCGGCTTGAAGCAGGGATGTTTTCCACAAGGGCGTGCCATCGCCATAGTTGTCGGAGTCAAACGCATAGACACTGTCATACTCGGTAGCCGCAAAGACTACGCTGCGCCGCGCTCCGCCTATCGTGAGATTCGAGACATAGAGCGGCTGCGCATACAAGTATCCGTCCACAAGATAGGAGAACAGCTTCCCAAAATTTCCCGAACTGACATTCGCAGGCGTCAGCTCTGTCTCCTGATGGTTGAGTCCCGAGCGTGCATTGTCCATGTGCCAGGTGGTCACATTCGCGCTGCCCGCAACGGGCACCGGAGCTGGGTTTGAATTTGAGTTCACGGTAACCGTGACCGTCGCGACAGCCGCCCCGCCAAGTCCAGTTGCATGCAGGTTGTAAGTGACGGTCGCGCCGGGGCTCACGATTCGCGAGCCCGCTGCTGGTACCGTTCCGATCGTGTCAATGGAAACTTCGTCGGCGTTCGTGGCCGACCAGGTGAGCGTGCTCGATTGCCCGCCATCGATAACCGCGGGTACCGCATGAGCCTGGATCGTCGGGACTGGCACGCTTGAGCTACTGGTGGCACCGGCTTCGCTCAGCGGACCGAAGCCACGGCAGCCTGACATGAGGATGATTGCTGTGACAAGGAGCATCACCGACAATGACTTGAAATAGCGCGCGAACATACACCCGAACCCCTCCCAGTAACCTTGAACAGACAGACGAGTAACCTTCGCTCGGCGAGGAGTTCCCAATATGAAACCGTCTGCTCTGTCCTTTGTCTCTGGAAGATGCCGGCGTCGCTCGAGCAAGTTGGCCTGAGTACCTGAATGTTCACATTGAATTGAAGAAAGTTGGCATCATTTGGTGCTGAGCCGCTGGAGCAAAATGTTCGAATGTCGAGGTTTAGTTCTGACGCGATGACAGAAAACATCAATGGAACGTGTCCGCCTGGATATGAAGCGTCTCAACTGGCTTCATTCAGGGATGACAGGTCGCGCACCGGCATTAACCTAACTTTTAAATGAGTTTTGAGGACAACTCGTCCTATGGAAATGTACGCGGATAGCATGCTGCACGATCGACCACTTCGCGCTTTCAACTGCCTTTGGTGGTGTTAGTCCTTCCTTGGGCTACGAAGCACCTGGGCAGCAATACCGCGGCCTATGCGCCTTTTTTCCTGAGAAAGCTGAGCCGATAACATTGTGTTTATGTCTTCTCGAGCGCTCGCCGTTTCGGCCCCTTCCCGACTGACTCGGGTGCTTGCCTACTCGGCAATTTATTTTTTGTGGGGCGCTTCCTTCCTTGCCATTCGTGTGCTGGTCGCGAACGTGCCACCGCTGCTCGCGGCAGGTGTGCGATTTCTCTGCGCTGGTCTGATCCTGTTTGCGTGGTCAGCACTGCGGGGATCACCGCTTCCGAAGCTCCGCGAGTGGCGC
>DATLKS010000188.1:0-7986 GCA_035538255.1 Terriglobales bacterium | reverse complement strand
AGTTTTGTTTGATTATCGCGATTACCTGGCTGTTGGCGATCTCAGAGCGCTAACGCGTGCATGGCAACACCTGGCATCGCTCGAACAGCCCATGTCGATCACTGCGATCTGGCGGCCGCAGCGTCCAATTTGGGATCGCTTGCCAAAAACATTCTTCAGCCGCGCACCGAGACTGAGTTTCCAGAACATGCAGCCGGCGAGCTTTGTCGAGAGCCATTCACGCGCTTTTAGCCGCTTTCGCAAACTCGAGCGACTCGGACTGAAACTGAAGACGTACAGCGGAGACTGCAACATCGTGCGGCAGATCTACGAAAGACGCGCAAGACAATCGCTGCCCGGAGAACTATTCCATGATCGCCGCCGCATCGAGTTCATGGTAGCGATATGCCGCGAGGAGAGATCGCGCTGCGAGGTGTTCACCCTTGAGCACGGCGGCACACTGGCAGCGGCGTTAGTCACCTTTCGCGACGACGGCTATCGACGTTTCTACACAACCTACTATGATCGCGCCTGGGCGCGATATTCACCGGGAGTCAGTTTGTTGTTCGAAGTATCGCGGCAATCGCTTGAACAAGGCTTGAGCTTCGATCTAATGACAGGAGAGCAGGCTTACAAGAAGCGCATCGCAACCGATGCTCAAGACCTGTTTGAGGTAAAAGCCACCCCCCAGCAATTGTCAGAGAGTCTTCCGGCAATCGCGACTATCGAGCACGCGGCTTAAGGACTATCCTGCCAGCGCCTGGCCTGCTGTGAAGCGCGAAGGATCAAACGGGCGCAGATCGATTTTCGGCTGCTTACCCTGAATCAGCTCCGCCATCAAAACTGCGGTGATTGGAGCCAATAGAATGCCGTTGCGAAAGTGTCCTGTGGCAACGTAGGTTCCCGGCAGCTTTCCCGGGCCCAAAATGGGCAGATCATCTGGCGAGCCAGGGCGCAGTCCCGTCCAGGCTTCCAGAATCCTGGCTTCGCCCATCGACGGCACGAGATTTGCCGCAGCTTGATGGAGCCTTTGAATGGTTGACGGGTCAACTGTCTTATCGAATCCTGCTTCTTCTACGGTGGCTCCGATAAGCACACGGCCATCCCTTCGCGGCACCAGATACACTTCATGTGATCTGACAACGTGACGCAACTTGCAATTGCGGGGGATAACACTGAGCATCTGCCCCTTTACGGGGCGTGCAGGAGCGGACGCTCCCAAAATCTCGCGTGCCCATGCGCCGGCGCAATTCACGAACGTCGCGGTGCGGTAAGTGCCGCGCGCGGTGCGCACTTCAATTTCGTGCTCGCGTGAGAGAGTGACTGCTTCTACATGCGATTCGTGATGGATTGTGACGCCCAAACGTTTTGCTGCGCCCACTGCGGCCTGCGATAGCAGACGAGGATCCACGCTCTGTTCTGCGAGAAAATACACCTCTGGCTGTTCTGCCAGTCCGGGTTCTAGCTCGGAAAGCTCGCACCGCGATAACGGAGACGTCCCGAGTTCATTTCCTTCCTCCGCAATGTACAAAACCCCTCGATTCTCGTATCCGACGTTGATTCCGGAACGCAGCTCAAGAGCATCGACAAAGCTGGGATAGAGTTCTGCACTTGCTGTTGCCAGCTTGCCGAGCGCGACTCCCATATCGGGATCTCCGGTTACGAGCATGCCAGCAGCGGCGCTCGATGCCTCTTGCCCCGGCTCGCCACGATCCAGAATCGTGACGGAGGCGCCTGCCAGCCTGAGTTCGATACCAATTGAAAGCCCGATGATTCCGGCACCGGCAATGACAACGTCAGAAGAATGCACGGAACGATTGTAATTACTGTGGAGAATTGCTCCTACGAGCCATGCAGGGCAGTCGCAGGGGCTTGCGCTTGTTGTGGATGCCCTTCACTGCTGCCGATTAGCTTAGAGAAGACGATCAGTCGCTGAGGAGCAGGACCAATGTAGTAAGTCGGATAGCAGGTGACCAGAGTCAAACGGGCGTCGGGTGTGCTTCTCAGGATCGAGATGTCGCTTGGTTCAACGATCTTCCTACCCGTCACTTGGAATGTATAGATGTGACCGTTGCGCCGGACCTGAATCTCATCCCCTTTCGTCAGCTCGTAAATGTGTCGAAAGAACGTATCGCGGTGAGCAGAAATCACGGAATTGCCCAGTTCTCCGGGAGCCGGCGTGTTCTTCAAGTGCCCAGGACCGATACGCAGGGCTTTGTGGCTCGTTCCTTCCACCACAATCAGGTCGAGGTTGATTTTGGGAATGGAAACTCGAGTAAGACCATCGTCCTTGACCGAGGTGGCGTTGGAACCTACCGTGGCGATTTTATTCTGCTGCTCAATCCATTCATGTCGTAGCGCCTGCTGTTCGTGATACATAGCCCAGTACTCCGAGCCGACGTAGCAGAGCAGTCCAACGCCCACTGCAATAAGAATAGCGGAGAGTCTCTGACGAACAACGAGCAGCCCGAGCTTCTGCCAATCGGGGGCTGTCCAGAGTCGCCGGGCAAAGTCACGTATTTTGGTTATTTCAACTCTCTGCATAGAGTGACGAAAAAATCGGCCCGCAAACCATTTGATGCAAATTCAAGCCCGTGAGCTATTTGTGAGCTGGGCGGGTACGCAGGGCAGAGATGACACCCCCCACCAGAATGCCAAAGCCGATCACTGAGAGCAGCGGCAATGATCCATTTCCGCTCGGAAGATCGCTGGTGAGCGGCTGCGGAAGGGGCGGTAAGCCGGAGGTTACACCAGGACTCGCGGCTCCCCCGCTCGGGCTCACAATAGTGAATCTAACCTCAGCGCGCGTTCCCGAAATGGGCGTACCATTCGCATCCACTATCTGAACCATGAGATCGTGGCTTCCCGGTGTGAGCCCGTTGAAGGTGTACGTTGTATCGGTAGTACGAATAGGATCGCGCCCATCCAAGCGAAGTTCATATGTGGGTGTACTGGAAGCCGAGGCCGGAGTGATTTGCTCATATTGCACCGTCACGTACGCCTGCGCGATTTTTTCATTCGATTTGGGAGCAACAATGCGCAGCGCGGAAGCCTGTACTGGCTGCACCGTCCCTTGTCCCGATTGAAAGTGGCGCACGGCCCATGCCCGCCGATGCAGCGCAAATGGGGCAGCAATTGCGATGAGCAATATGAGAACGAAGAGGCGAAAATTTTTCATGGTGGCGTCTTGCGTGGCTACTCGATTACTAAATATGAGAACTTGAATTCCACCTCTTACCCTTTCAGTTTCTTCCTGCTTCTCATCCGGAAGCGCCGACCTGAGCCGAACAAAGCACATGAAATCAGCTATTTACTCTCTTAGTACTAGAAGGTGCTGAGCCGGTTCTCACTTTGCAACTATTCGTTTCATATGCAATTTCGTAGCCTAAGCTGCTGGGCAGAGTAGACGGTTTGCAAAATTTAAACTATCAGTCTCGGATGCCCAGGCAGATGAATGCGCCTCCCCGGGCTCGAAAAATCTGAACAAACGAAATCCATCTTCAATCTTAAAGCGCAAGAACTCGGCCGAGCTCGCTGCAACTCGATTATTTTGAGATTTTCGTCGGAAGTGTCGCCTCTCCTGCGGACGCCGCCCGCGTAGCGTCAACCACGAGCGGAGCATGATCATAAAAGTTCACGCTAGCTCGAAGTGATTTTCTCTTTTCCCACTCATCGCGAGCTACGCGAAAGCTGAAAATTGCTAAGCCGCGCTGATCCGAATTTGCAGCGATACTCGATTCGGATTGAAAGGGCTTGTTGTCTGGAATGGCGAGCTGCGGATACGCCTGCACAATGCGCTCATAGTCTGAGGCAGGAGCTGCGTCGTCGGCGTATTCGCCTTTATCGGTCACGAGCTTCGCCTGAATACCCTTGATATACATCGGTTTGCCAATGGCATTCTTCACGTCAATGACCATATTCACGAGCAAGGAGTCGCTCTTCTCGACATCCTGGTCGATCGTGCCCTGCCCGCCAGGAGCGATCGAGCCCTTCGATTCAATATGAAGCGGGAGGGCAACAACCCGCACTGCCGCACCGCTTGAAGTTGCCGGCTGCTTTGAAGAAAGCAGATAAACAGTCAGAATGAGACCAAGAACGGCTGCGGCTACGATTACCGGTACAACCGGAGGCAAGCTCCATCGCGCACTGTCGAGTTCTTCCGTCATCGGAACATGTCCCGCGTCGGGACGCTGCTCGTCGGATTTTTTTTGCATCGGAGTCAATGGGCTGGACATAAGTCCTCCTGAAGCTACTTTGAATCTAAGATGCTGAACGAATGTAGCGAGTCGCTCAGCTCTGTAAATGGGCCCGCATGGCGTTCGCGAATTCGGTTGCCGGCAGTGTGTTTAAAACATCGTGCTTCGTCAGCCAAGCGCGTCTGGCTTGCAGGACACCGAAGCGCATCTTTTCAAGGTGTGATGTGTGATGAGCGTCGGTATTAATTACGATCTTCACACCGCGCTCCTTGGCCATTTTCAAGTGACGATCGCAGAGATCGAGGCGATCGGGATAGGCGTTCAGCTCCATCGCCACAACGTGTTTGGAAGCTGCGCGCAGGATTCCATCCAGATCAAACTCATATCCCTCCCGGCGTAACAGAATACGCCCAGTCGGGTGTCCCAGGATGGAAATATGGCCACTAGTGATCGCGCGCAATAGCCGATCGGTCATTTGCTGCGGCTCCTGCTGGAAGTGGGAGTGAACACTGGCGATCACCAGGTCCATTTCGTCCAGTACCGAGCCGGAGAGATCAAGTTCACCGTCCGCGAGAATATCGACTTCAATTCCCGCAAATACTTTGATCCCATCTGCCTGCTCTCCGGCCTTTCGGATTTTCGAGATGTGCTCGAGGGCGCGTTTGTCGTCAAGTCCGTTGGCAAAGGCCAGATTCTTGGAATGATCGGTGATGCCCATGTATTCGTAGCGCCGCCCTCGTGCCGCTTCGATCATCTCTTCGATCGTGCAGCGTCCGTCAGTTTCCACTGTGTGCATGTGTACGTCGCCGCGAATGTCAGAGATCTCAAGCAGTCTGGGTACGGAGTGCTGTGCAGCAGCTTCGATCTCGCCTTGGTTCTCGCGTAGCTCAGGCGGAATGTAGTCGAGCTGGAGCGCGGCATAGACTTCTTCTTCAGCAGCGCTGGCAACGTGAGTGCCATCAGAAATGCGGGTAAGCGCATATTCACTGAGCGTGTAGCCCATTTTGAGCGCGCGCTGACGAACTGCGACGTTATGTGTCTTTGATCCGGTGAAGTACTGCAGGGCGGCGCCAAATGATTCAGGCTTGAGCGTGCGAACGTCCACTTGCATGCCGCTGCGCAGTCTGAAACTGACTTTATTGCCTCCTTTCGCAAGAACCTGCGCAATTCCAGGAAAGGTGACAATGCGATCCAGCAAGGGATCCAGGCGTTCATCCGCGCAGCACGGGCCAGTGATGAGGATGTCCAGATCGCCGACCGTTTCTTTGCCACGTCGCAGTGAACCGGCCGCCGTGATCTTCTCGATCCCCGGCATCTCAGCCAGGAATTCTTTGATTTTTTCCACTGTGCGTTCGGCTGCATCCAGCAAGAATCGCCCTGAAATCCGACGATACTCTTCGATCCCTTTGAGTATTTTCTGCTCGTGCTTCTCGCCCATGCGCGGGAGCTCGCGAATCTTACCTTCGCGTGCGAGCTTCTCGACGCCGTCGACATCGCAGATTTGAAAGGCGTCCCAGATGAGGGCGATTGTTTTGGGTCCGAGTCCTTGAATCTTGAGGAGTTCCAGCATCGAAGGGCGATATTTCTGCAGCAGGTCGGCATGCAGACTAAAGTTGCCTTCCTTTAATAGCTGCTGAATATTGGCAGCCATGCTCTTCCCAATACCGGGAATCTCAAGCAGCTTCTTAACGTCAGTGGCCACGTCCGCTAACCGGTACGGAAGCGCCTCTACCGCTTCAGCCGCACGACGATAGGATCGAATGCGGAAGGGGTCGTCTCCCCGAATTTCCATTAGGTCGGCGGTTTCGTAGAAGATTGCGGCGATGCTGCGGTTCTCCATGTAGGGCGTGAACGATTCTAAATACTTGATCTTTCGCCGCGCAGCTTCGAGCTCAAATGATTTTCCAAATCCCTGAATTTGCATAGGTAGGCGGTCACCCGCTGTCCCTGCGACATCACCGTGCGTACGGGTCCGTACACGGCGATTCGGCGAGTTGAGCTAGTGCGAACCAGCCAGGCGAGGAATGCCAAGCAAGTCGAAGTAGGAATTAGGCAGGGCGTAGGAGAGAGCGGGGCTCTGCGCAAGACGCCACGGACCATGGGCGCTGCCCGCGGTTTGGGCGGCCAGGTCACGGCCTACGTTCCGTTTGCGGAGTTCCGCAAAGCGCTTGTTCCCACGCTTCCATTGCGTCCAGAGCGCAGACCGCAGTCTGCGCCGGAGCCACTCGTCAAGGGTGTACAGCACCGAGGGGGTTTGGCAGAAGCCGAAATAGCCTCGCCAACCCCGCAAGTATGCAGAGAGCTCTTGCGCTCTCTGTTCCATGCTGATTCCTCGCGTCCGGCACGTAAGTTCTCGAATCCGCGCTTTGAACCGCAAGATCGCTTTCGGCGCAATGCGCCGTCGCGCTTCCTTGCCGCCCGTGAAGCTAAACCCAAGAAACTTCCTCTCCTTTGGTTGAGCTACCGCACTCTTCGCCTGATTCACCTTGAGTTTGAGCTTTGTAGTGAGATACCGAGTGATTCCTTCCATCACTCGTTCTCCAGCGCGTTGGCTGCGGACATAGATGTTGCAATCATCCGCAAACCGCACATGCCGATGTCCACGTCGCTCTAACTCTCGGTCCAGTTCGTCGAGCACGATGTTACTCAACAAGGGTGAAAGTGGACCGCCCTGAGGCGTTCCCTCATCCACCGGACTCACCAGCCCGTTCTCCATCACTCCGGCCTGAAGAAAGCGTCGAATCAGTTTCAACACACGTTTGTCCCTGATTCGTTGTGCCATCCTCGCCATCAGTCGATCGTGGTTGACCGTATCGAAAAATTTCTCGAGATCGAAATCAACCACCCAGCCATAGCCTTCGCTGATGTACCGCTGTGCTTGGGCTACTGCCTGATGGGCCGAACGTCCGGGCCGAAACCCGTAACTGTGATCGGAGAAAGTCGGGTCCCAATTGCGTTGCAGCACCTGCAGCACCATCTGCTGGATTAGTCGATCCAATGCAATCGGAATGCCGAGCTTGCGCATTCCGCCATCCGGTTTCGGGATTTCCACCCGCTTCACCGGTTGGGGCTTGTAGGTTCCACTTAGCAGTTGTTCCCTGACCTTGGGCCAGTGCTGCTTCAAGTAGTCCGGGAGTTTCTCGACGGTCATCCCGTCGATTCCCGGGCTGCCTTTATTGCTCTTGACTCGTGCCAATGCCTGCTTACCGTTCTCTGCCTGGCAGATTTCCTCCATCAACTGGTCAGGACTAGCCGGACTTTCGGACATGCGCTTCACCATGGACGATTCGGTCCCTCTCCCGGAACTCTTAGGAGCTTCACTCCGTCCTGTTTCGGGAAAGGCCAGCGACTGCTGTAGCTGATTCTTCTGCCGCTTGTCGTCCTTGAGTTGCACCGCTTACTCGTCGCTCTCTTTATCCTCCTTGCGGAGGACCGTTTGGGCCTTCAGTCATCGTTGCCGGTTCGGCCTATCTGTTGCTCCGCCTTTCGGCTTTGGAGTGCCTCAATAGCTTTGCCGACTGCCTGACCTACTTCGCCCGCTGCTGACTTCCACTGCAGAGTTCAGAATGGATCGCTCCACCCCCAGTCACGTTGCCGTTACCTGCAGCGGATCTCCCGAGGTAAGCTCGACCGCCTTCTGCACACAACCACCGAATTTACGCTCTGCGTCTTTGATAGATGTGGGCTTCGCGATCATTGGCCCGCTCGCCCCACGCTCACGCCTCAGATCCGGTTCTTATACATTGGCTCGTGCATTTGCTCCGCGCTTCCTTCAGACCCCGCCTTGCGACGACGCCCTTACGCTTCACTA
>DATLKS010000187.1:0-2067 GCA_035538255.1 Terriglobales bacterium | reverse complement strand
TGACTGAGATCTCATCGATACCGCTCAACAAGCTCGTCGATTCACCGGACAACGTCCCGCAAGACCGCGGGCGCGGATAGCGCGTTGCAGGAGCTTGCCGCATCAATCGCGGCGCACGGGCTTTTGCAAGCGCTTGTCCATCGCAAAGCAAGAAGGGCAAATTCGCGGTCGTTGCGAGCGGGTATCGCGCTGGCAGCCGGGCGCGGCTGTTAAGGGATGCTGACAACCCAGTTCGAGACGACGGAGTGGGTGGTAAATACTTAGACCGGCCCACTATTCGCGCACAACGGGCACAAAAGAGCTGAATTCTCGAGAGTGCTGAAGAGCGCCGGCTGTTTGAATGCTAAGTCCAAGAGGAGCGTCGTGGTGTAGAAAGACTGAACTCAACGGCAACGTTGATTCAGACTACAACCACGGAGGCCACTCAACGGACATATGTATTAAATCGGACTGGATGTTCACAAGAAGACGATCAGTTTTTGCGTCGAGGACGCGAGCGGTCAGATTCACCGCGAAGGCAAAGTGGGGCAACACGCTGGGAACTCGACGTTTGGATGAAGACGCTTCCGCAACCGTGGACGGCGGCTATGGAAACGACCATCTTCACCGGCTGGATCTACGATCATCTGAAGGCGCACGCTGCCGCACTGAAGGTGGCACATCCTCTGATGCTGCGGGCGATCGCCGCCCGCGATTTCGTGCCCGTACCAAAAGGCCCTAGTTTACTTACATGGATGATCTGCCGACAGTCGCTCAAACCCTCTGACCCATGCCGAAATCGCATTATAAAAGGGCGCCCCTTTAAGAGTAGGTTATGTGCGGAAGCATCGTCACCTACGAAAAGGAGCACCCTTATGAACAGTGAGAAGTATATTGGGCTCGACGTACATCAAGCAACCATCGTGGTCGCAGTGATGGACTCCACAGGCAAAGTAGTAATGGAGTCCATCTTGGAGACGAAAGCAGCAACGATTCTCGAGTTCCTCGCGGGACTGCGTGGAACTTTGTCGGTGACCTTCGAAGAAGGGACCTGGGCGGCCTGGCTGTATGATCTGCTCAAGCCCCATGTTCAGAAGTTAGTGGTGTGCAATCCGCGGAAGACGGCTCTGCTGAAAGACGGCAATAAGAATGACCGCATCGATGCCCGCAAGCTCGCGGAACTGTTACGCCTGAATAATCTCAAGTCGGTCCACCATGGCGAGACGGGCGTGCGCATGCTGCGGGAGCTGGCCCGGAGCTACCTGACCCTAGTCAAAGATCTGACGCGAGTCATGAATCGCCTGAAAGCGATGTATCGCAGCTGGGCCATTCCCTGTGCTGGCCGGGACGTCTACTATACGCGTCATCGTGCCGAGTGGCTGGGAAAGATCCGGGAGGCCGGCGTGCGCCGTAGGGCTGAGCACCTCTACCAGCAACTGGATATGCTGCAACACTTGCGCCAGCAGGCTCGGCGAGAACTGCTAGCGGAAAGTCGGAAGCATTCCATCACCGCCAAGCTACGGCAGATTCCATCGTTCGGGCCCATTCGTGCGGCGCTGGCGGTGGCTCTAATCCAGACCCCGCATCGTTTTCGCACCAAGCGACAGCTATGGGCTTACAGTGGACTGGCGTTGGAAACTCGCACTAGCGGGGAACACTGCTACGTGCGAGGCCAACTGCGGCGCTCCAAAAAGCAGGTCTCCATTCGGGGCCTCAACAAGGATCACAACCATGATCTGAAAGGTCTATTCAAAGCTGCCGCTACCAGGGCGAGTGTACAGCCGGGACCGTTTCAAGATTTCTATGAGAGATCGCTCGCCAAAGGCATCAAGCCGACGATGGTGCGTCTCACGCTGGCGCGCAAGATTGCAGCCATTACCCTAACACTTTGGAAGAAGGGAGAAAACTTCGACGCTGAGAAACTAAAATCGCAAGCCGCTTGAGCGTCTCGGGTGAAGAGCCCTTTCCATCTCCGGTGATCTTTGTCTGGTGGTGGCCAGTTGGTTCTTGAGACGCTCGGGTTCGAGGGTGAGCATCCCTAACGCCTGTAGGCGCACAAGTGCCGGTGGCACTTAGCCTCTGTGAAAT
>DATLKS010000186.1:0-9988 GCA_035538255.1 Terriglobales bacterium | reverse complement strand
CTGTGTGCTGAATCCAATCGAGTAGTTCGTGCCGGTCTGAAACTGCTGGCTGTAGGCAGCTGTGGTCTGCTGTTGCAGTTGGCTCAGCGTTTGTGCGCCTTGAAGCACAGAGGTTGTCGGTTGGCTTGAGCGCTGCGGCGTAAAACTCGCGGTAAAGAGGGGATCGAACGTCGAATATGCTCGACCAATTGCGAAGGAGGATTGATCGAGCTGCGTCTGGCTGATGCGCACGTCGGTGTTGTTCAGCAGCGTCAGACGGATGGCGTCCTGCAGAGTCAGTCGCAATTTGCCATCTACGATGTATTCGTCCAGGGACTGGGGTCCGGGAAGCTGCGTCTGAACGTGGGGATAGCGGAAGAACCGCTGAAAGTATTCAGGCGATGGGAACGTCTGCGCGCCAGCAGTGAGAGAAAAACTCCACAGCGCCAAAAGTACACAGCACCGCATCATTGCCAACTTCATTAGAAATCTCCAAACTGAGCCAGACCTTTATTCGTAGCGAATCGCTTCCACTGGATCGAGCTTCGCCGCCTTTACCGCAGGATAGAGACCGAAAATCAGTCCCACCGATACGGAAAAGGCGAATGACAGCACGATCGAACTTACGCTGGTAACTGTTGACCATCCTGCCAAAACAGCGATGGTCTTTGACATCGTCATTCCCAGAACGATCCCCAACATTCCGCCAACGAACGAGATCAGCACGGCCTCAACCAGGAACTGACGAACTACATCGCTGCGACGAGCGCCAATAGCTCGTCGTACGCCGATTTCGCGTGTACGCTCGAGGATGTTTGCCAGCATGATGTTCATAATGCCAATACCGCCAACCAGCAGCGAGATCGACGCGATCGCCACCATCACCAGATTGAAGACGCGTTGGGTGCGTTTCTGTTCTGCCAGCAGCTCTGCCGGAACTAGAATGCCGAAATCGGAACGTCCATGGTGGGAGATGTTCAGCACACCGCGAACCATTTCTGCCGTCGTTGGGCTGTCAGCGGCAGAGGCAAGCTGCAGATAAATGCCGTCGATTTCGTCACGCAGCCCGCTGCGATTGTCTTCAAGGCGCAGCATCGCGCAGTACAGCGGAACATAAATGAGATTATTCAGGTCCTGGCTGGAGACACCTTCGACTGCGCCGCCGGAGCTCATCTGTGGCCCAACAACTCCGATCACACGTAACCAGAGATCGTTAACTTTAATGTACTTTCCAATAGCATCGCCTTCTGGGAACAGGGAAGCGCGCGCTGCCTCGCCGAGCACGGCCACACTCGCTGCTTCGCCGGCTTCCTGCTGATCGAAAAAGCGTCCGGAGACAACTCGCAAACCTGCTATTCCGCGATAGCTGGGTTCCACGCCGTAAACCGCCGGCAGGTCACCCTGAATTTTTGGCAGCAGCTTGGTGGGAGTAAAACGTTTGCGAGGCGTCGATGCGACTACGTCGCCGGCGGTGGCGCGAATTACACGGTAATCCTGCAGCGTAAGTCCAGGCGAGGTTTTGCGGACTTCCTGTAAATCCTGCCATGAGTTTGCCTCGTGAGCTTCAACGATCAGATTGCGCACTCCGAGTTGCTCGATGAAGGCCATCGCCTGCTGCCGGGCTCCTGCTCCGATCGACAACATGGCAATCACGGCGGCCACACCAAAGATCATGCCGAGCATGGTCAGCAGGGAGCGGAGCTTATGAAGCAGCAGGTTCTGGAATCCAAGTCCCAGATCGGGAAGATAGCGAGCTTTGAATTGCGCCAGGCCGGCCAGCGACAGAGTGGGAGCACTCATCACAACGCCCCGCTGGCCAGAATAGAACTGGATCTGTTACCCAGCTTCTTTTTGCCGGAGGGGTTCACCAGGGCCACTTCCGTGCCTTCAGCCAACCCTTCGACCACAATGCGGCTTTCCGTTCGATACTTCACCTTTACTGTGGCGGCCTCGAAGTCGTTGCCATGCTTTACGTACACGACCGGTTTTCCGTCTTTATCAAAAAGAGACTGCGACGGAAGGTACAGCACATTGCTTAAGCGCACACCGTGCACTTTTACGAGAGCGGAGATACCTGGGCGCAGATCCGGCGAGTTCTGTTCGAGCTGGAAGGTCGCGGGAAACTTGGCCTGCGAGTTGCCGCTCCAGAAATCGCGGGAGGCAAGACCGGCTACCGTTTTCACCTTTGCCGGCAAGACTTCTCCGGGATGAGCGTCGATGTGGACCTCAGCCGACTCATTGGGAGCGATGTTCGAGCGATCCGTCTCGCTGACTTTGGCCTGTACTTCCATCTGGTTTATGTCGAGCACATCGGCGAGAACGCGTCCAGACTGCACGAGATCTCCGGCGCGATACTCCGGCAGGATCATTCCGGAGAAGAAGAACCCTCCGCTGGCATCGCGGTTTTCTTTTGCCGCTACCAGGCCCTCAATGGTCGATTTGAGCGTCATGTTCTCCATGTTGTGCTTTGCCACCTGCATCGCCAGTCGTGCGGCATTGCGTTTTTCTTCGAGTACTTTAATTCCGGCTTCTCCGGAAGAGGCGCGCGACTTTACGTCCTGCTCGAGCTGAGCCAGCTTGCGTGTGGCTTCTTCCAGGGCGAGGTTGTTCTTCTGCGCGTCGATCGTGCTAACCAGCTCGTTGCGTCCGACTTCCAATTGAGCGCGTCGAACATCGAAGCGTGCCTTAAGCAGATCGGTTTCATCTTGCGCAGCTTGCACGGCGGCATCGGCTTTCGCTTTGATGATGTCTTGCTCCGCCTGCCGCAGCTGCGACTCGCTTTGCTCAAAGTTGTATTCCTGCTCGCTGGGATCGAACTGCACCACAACATCGCCTGGTTTGACAGCGCTGCCTGTACTGAGCATGGAGACGATCTGGAGCGTTCCGTTTACCGAAGGTGCAATCAGGGAGATGCTGTGCGGAGCGCGCAGTTCGCCTGAAGTGAAGACATCGACTTGCACATCTCCACGTTCCACGCGGGCGGTGGGAACCGGCTTCTCCGGAGAAGAGAAACTGCGTGCGGCGCTCAGGGCGCCCTTGCCGATGAGCACCGCAACGAGCAGCACAAGAATCGAGACGATGATGCGGCGCTTCTTCTTCATTTGTTCTGCGGCAGCTCTGTTGGATTCTTCAGAGCAATGTAATCACCCGGAATGACACCATCCAGGATCTGGGCGGTCTCTCCGCTGCGGCGGCCGACGCGAACGGCTTTCTCTTCGAATTTACGCCCTGCTTGAACGTAAACGACAGCTGAGCCATTTTTCTGGAACAAGGCCTGCGTAGGAACGAGAATCGTATTGGGAATGCTGTCCACGGCGATGCGGGCATTTGCTTTCATTCCGGGACGAATCCGTGGATCGGAATGGTCGATCCGCAGATCGAGGGTGAAATTCTTCATCGGCGGCCAACTGGAAAAGTCCATTTTGGCTAATGTGCTGATTTCACGAACGCGCCCAGTGAAATCGGTATCCGGCACAGCATCTACGTGAACCGTTCCGATCTGGTCGGCCTTGAGCTTTCCGCGATCCGCCTCCTCGACACGGGCCTCAAAGCGAATTGAGCTCAGATCGGGAATCTCAGCTATGGCTGCGCCTGGCCAGGCATGATCTCCTTCGCGAAAGTCGGGAGCATTGCCGCCGAACATCACCGCGCGGAAGTTGGGAAGCAGCGTGACGACGCCGTCACTCGGCGCGCGCATGGTAAGAGAAGCGATCTGGTGTTCAGCCAGTCTCACATCGAATAGCGCTTTGTCGCGTTTCTTCTCTTTTTGCTTGATGTCGGCGGCTGAGCCGAGGCGTCCTGAGTCTAGCTTCGTCTGAGCCTCGCGGAATTTCTCCTGAGAAGATGCCAGAGCCAGCTTGTTCTTCTCGCCGTCGATCACAGACAGGATTTCAGCCTTGCTTGCATCGAGGCGCGCGCTTTCAACGTTGTATTTTGCAGCGAGGGAGTCAGTCAGATTCTGCTCCTCGGTCATGCGCTCCTGTGCCTGCTGCTGCCGGATTTCTGCCTCAGCAGAAGCCAGATCGGTGCGTTTCTGTTCAAGAGTGCGCTGCAACGTGGTTGTGTCGAATTGAACAATCACGTCGCCCGCTTTCACCTGTTGTCCTGTGTGGGCGAGCTTGATGATCTGCAAATCGCCTGCGGCAGATGGGGCGGTCAATGTTGTGGATTGCCGTGCCTTGATTTCTCCGCGAATCGAGAGATAGTCCACGAACTCCCCGCGCCGGACCAGCGCGGTTGGGATCGCGGTGGATGCTGCATGCGAGGAACGGACGCTAAAGAACGCGATCGTAGCCAGTATGATGACAACAGTTGCTGTGAGCAGCCATTTCCGCTTCAGGAGAGGCTTCATTGCTGATTCACGTCGCGCAGCAGGCGCGTTCCTTCGGGGATGCCGGAGATTACAACTTCGGTGTCGTTTTCGGCGCTAACGCGAACTGGCGTACGCGAATAGGCAGCATCAGAACCGGCAAGCACATAGTGATCCTTTCCGGAATTGAGGATGGCGTCACGCGGGACGGTCAGCACATTAGGAATGCGCTCCAGCTGAACATCGAGTGAGGCGGAAAGATCAGGCATGAGCCGCGGATCGGAGCCGGCGATCGAGAACAGCACGTTGAATGAGCGAACCTTGTCATTGAGGCCGCTCGTGACCCCGATGGCAGCAATGCGATCGACTTTGCCATTGAATGAGAGATCTGGATAGGCGTCGAGTCCTATGCGGACGGGCTGACCGAGGTGCAGCATGGAGACATCTGCCTGATTAACGCGCGCCCGTACCTGCATCGCACCAGGATTCACAATCTGCATGAATGGCACACCGGCACGGACTTCGTCTCCTTCCTCAACTTCCCCCATCTGCCCGCCTTTCCAGATGGAATTCAGGACAACGATGCCGTCGATCGGAGTGTGGATCTCCAGGCGTCCGGTATTCTTGCGTGCGTATTCCATCGCGTCATGGGCGCGGTCGCGCTGAATCTCGAGCGACGTTAATTCGGCTTGCGCGGCCTGACGCTTGAGGTTGAACGTCTTCTTGAGTTGCGCGTAAGTGGCTTTCGCTTGCTCGTAAGCAAGGTTGTTCTTTTCCGCATCGATTTTAGAGAGAATCTCGTTGCGCTTTACTTCGAAACTCGCGGAGTTCACGTCATTCTCCGCTTGATGAAGCGCGCTTTCATCGGTGGCGCGCGCTGCAGCTTGATCGGCTTTTTTCTTGTTGATCTGTTCCACGAGATCGGCGTAGGTGGCTTCCTGCTCCAGCGCGTTCTTGATCTGCTGCTGCTGATCGAACTGGACGAGCAGGTCACCTTTCTTGACATGACTTCCGCTTGCGGCGAGCTTGGTGATCACCAGGCTTCCTAGTCCGGGGCCAGAGAGGCGAGGGGCAGCAATGGCAAGAAAATTGACCGCCTCGACTGTGCCGGTGAGGCGCACGCTGCGCACGAAGTCGCTGCGTTTGACTGTAAAGACAGATGCCGAGAGATTCGTGGCCGGCTCAGATCGCCGGAACACGCTCCGAACTTCGAGGCCGGAGAGAGCAACCACCACAATTGCGCCAAGAATCCATAAGCTGGCGCGCTTGCGGCGCTTCGGCTGCCCGGAAGCCACAAGTTGTGGGGCCGGAGCGGCACGTTCAGTTTCCGGAGCTTCGAGTAGTTGCTTCACAGAGGGATATGATTACGTACGGTCGAGCGAGCTCGCGTCCAGTATCTTAGCGGTTTTTGGACGTGGAGCACTATCAGGGGTTAGCACGATTTCACTGGTCGAACTACCTGACATCAACCTGCTGTTAGAACGACGCATTTCGCCTGCTTGCGCCTAATTTGTTTAGACACCGGCCTGTGGCAGACAGGTCTCGATTTTCGAAACGGGAGGCCGCTTACCCCTAATTGCATTAAACACGGATGACAAGGAGAGAGGTTCTTTATTTTTTGCCGAACGTGACGATTCTAAGAATTCCCGTCGACTCGTCCTGCGAAAGTCGGGCTTGTAGTCTAATGGAGTGTGGCTACTCTCACCACCGAACCGACTGAAACGATAATTGCCCCAAAGTTTACGCGGCGGAGTTTTCTGAAGCGCGCCAGCCTGGGAGCAGGCACGCTCGCAATCGGGCTGGCAGGATACTCGGGCCTGATCGAGCCCAATGAGATTGATGTTACAAAACTAGAACTGAAGATCGGCCGTCTGCCGCCAGCCTTTGATGGCTTCACGCTTGTGTTGATCTCCGATCTTCATTTCGGGCCTTACACAGGTGCACGCGAAATCGGAGCTGCGGTACAGACAGCGAACCAACTGAAGCCGGATGTTGTCACTCTGCTCGGCGATTTTGTGACCGAGCCACTGTTTGGGACATCACTGAGCGGCGCGACCAAGGCTGAGCCCTGCGCGCAGGTGCTCAGTGAATTGAAGTCCCCGGTCGGTTCATTTGCCGTATTGGGCAATCATGACTACGCTACAGATCCGGACCGGGTGGCGGATGCCCTGAGGTCTCACGACATCTCGCTGCTCCGGAACACAAGTCAAATGATCGAGCGAGAGGGGACACGTCTTTGGCTGCTTGGCGTTAACGACGCAATGATGCGCCAGGCAGATCTGGAGCAGGCATTGCAGGGTGTGCCGCCGCGAGAAACCAAGATACTGCTGGCTCACGAACCTGATTTTGCCGATCAGGCTTCCCAACATGGAATCGATGTGCAGTTCTCGGGGCATTCTCACGGAGGCCAGGTCAAGGTGCCCGGATTGCATCCCTTTTGGCTGCCTGCGATGGCGAGGAAGTATTACCGCGGTTACTATCGCGTACGCGAACTTCAGCTCTACACCAACCGCGGTATTGGAACAGTCGCATTGCCATTTCGGTTTTGCGCTCCGCCTGAGGTTACGCTTGTGACTCTACGAGCTGCATAGGCTTCAGCCATGAATGCTGCAAAACACATCGGAATCATTGCCTGCAGCGCTGAAGGCGCCGCGCTGTGCTATCGAACCATTGCTCAGGCTGGAGAGCAATTTATGGGCGAGTATGCCCATCCATGGGTGACACTGCATTCGATTCCAATGGCGGAATGGATGCCCGCTTTCAACGCTGGAGATTTTCGGGCTGTCGGAGAATTCATGTTGGAATCGGCGAGAGTGGTGGCCGATTCTGGAGCAGACTTCGCCATCCGTCCCGACAACTCATGTCATCTCTCGTGGCCACATTTCATTGAGAGATCGCCGCTGCCCTGGCTTCATATCGGCGAAGTAGTCGCTGTGGAGGCCAGGCGGCATGGCTGGAAAAAAGCCGGATTGCTCGGAACGCGGTTCACTATGACCGGACCCATGTACAGCGATGTTTTCCGTAAAAGATCGATGGAGGTACTCGCGCCTTCGGCTGAGGATCAGAAGACTGTCGATGAGGTGATCTGGCGCGAGCTCGTGCATGGCGACTTTCCCGAGAGTTCGCGAATTCGTTACAACGAAGTCATTGCGCGTTTGAGAGCACGAGGCTGTGATTGTGTAATTCTGGGCTGCACGGAGATACCGCTGCTGGTGAAGTCGGATGATTGTCCGCTGCCGACGCTTGACTCGACGCGTTTGCTCGCCGTGGCAGCAGTGAAACATGCAATCGGATTGGACGAAACGAAGACCATTTCCGGTTCGGCAGCAGCGAGATGAGAGTCAGTCATCGCCAGCTATTACCGTTCCCGAACCTATTAGAATTTCCTGATCCTTGTACTGGAGCTGATAAAGCTTCCAATAAATGCCGCGCCGAGCGAGTAACTCCTGGTGCGTTCCCATCTCGCGTAGCTGAGCTTTGTGCATCACGAGGATCTTGTCTGCACGCTGAACCGTGGAAAGACGGTGGGCGATGATGATCGAAGTGCGGCCTTCGACCATGGCAGTAAGCGCCTCGCGAACGCGCAGTTCCGTATCGGTATCGACGCTGGAAGTTGCTTCGTCCAAGATGAGGATCCGCGGTTGATGTGCCAGCGCCCGGGCAAATGAAATGAGCTGTTTCTGTCCGGTCGAAAGTGTGCTGCCGCGCTCGCGCACCGGCTCATCGAAGCCCCTGGGCAGAGAGCGGATGAACTCTCCGATATTCACGTCATCGGCAGCCCGCTCCACCATTTGCTCGGTTATCCATTTCGAACCGAGACGAATGTTGTCACGAATCGTGCCTGAGAACAGGAAGGGATCCTGGAGCACCACGCCATAACGTCGCCGGAGCTCGCCAAGGTCCATGTTGCGAATATCTATTCCGTCGATCCGAATCGAGCCACGCTGAATATCGTAGAAACGTAGGAGCAAGGAAATGAGCGTAGTCTTACCGGCGCCGGTGTGGCCCACGATGGCCACTGTTTCTCCTGGCTCGATGGTGAACGACACATCTCGCAGCACCCACTCGGGCTGGCTCGTGTTTGTTTCGTGATCGAGATTCTCACCCGAGTACCCGTTGCTGCCGTGCTTTTTCGCTTTTACGCGATCGTATGCAAACCAGACACTCTGGAATTCAATTCGCCCTGGACCTTCGACATGTTGAGGAGCCGCAGGACTTGCAACCTCCACAAGAGTATCGAGCAGCTTGAAAATGCGCTCACTCGACGCCATTGCTGACTGCAGGATGTTGTACTTTTCGCTCAGATCCTGAATGGGGCGGAAGAAGCGCTGCGCGTACTGGATAAAGGCAACCAGCGTTCCCAGCAGGCCGGCGTCAACCAAGGCGCGGCGTCCGCCGAACCAGATCACGCTGGCGATCGCTATCGCCGACAGAATTTCGATTACGGGATAGTAGACGGCATGCGCAAGTATCGCGTCCTTGAATGCCTCCATGTGCAAGGCATTTACTTCTTCAAAGCTCTTGTACGCGCGTTCCTCGCGATTGAAGAGCTGTAAGACCATTATCCCGCTCACATGCTCCTGTAGGTAGGCATTGATGCGGGCAATCGCGACACGAATCCGCCGGTATGACTCTCTCACGCTGCGGCGAAAGATCATGGTTGCCCAGAAAATAAGAGGCAGCACTGCGAAGGTAATCAGCGCCAGCCACCATTTCATCCAGAGCATGATGGCGACGATTCCCGCCAGCACGAAGACATCTTCAAAGATCGAGACCACGCCAGAGGTGAACATTTCGTTCACGGCATCGACGTCGGTGGTGACTCTCGTGACCAGGCGCCCAACTGGATTGCGATCGAAAAAACCGACTTGCAGACGCTGCATATGCGCGAAGATTTGACTACGGAGATCGAATATGGCCTTCTGGCCTACCCACTGCATGTAGTAGGTCTGCAGAAACTCCATGCAAAAGCTGAGCGCCAGAAGCGAGATATAAAGGGCTGTAATCTGCGCGATGCCGACCAGCGGGCGAGAACTAAGCCAGGAATCCAGAAATGGATGGTGACTTGCCGCTCGCGAACTGGCCAAGTATTTGTCGATTGCAACTTTCGTGAGATAAGGGCCGAACACGTCCGCACCAGCTTTAAGAAGAATGGCAATGATGGCTACAATCGTTTGCCATTTGTAAGGAGCCAGATACGTGAGCAGCCGCTTCATTAAACGGCTGTCATACGCCTTCCCCAGTACCTCTTCTTCGTGGTGAGCATCGGCCATGAGGGCTATTTCATTTTAGACGGAAGCCAGCAGAGAAGGTCGCACAAAGTATGTGCTAGAAGCGGTGCCAGTTGGCTTCATCCACTTGTACGTTGTGGATCTCTAATCCCGAGATTTTGCCACGGCCGCAGCTTGCTCCGGTGTGTGGATTGTCCGCCATCCATATTGCGATCCGGTCCAAAACAGGAAGCCCGGGCGTTTGGATTCTGCGCAGATGATTTGTGAATGACTGATAGAAATCGGGGCGCCTTCCACGTGACCTGGTGCGGGAATAGCCCGTAGTGGGGCACTTCCGCCGTTTCGCACCAGATAAGCTTGGCGTGCCTGAGGATTGCGCCAGCCCTCGGCTCCATAACCGTGAATTATGGCTATCAGCAGTTCGTTTGCGCCAACGATAGCGCGCGGAGTTTTCCTTCTACGAAGGACC
>DATLKS010000185.1:0-1886 GCA_035538255.1 Terriglobales bacterium | reverse complement strand
GACATTAAGCGTGATGAAGCCATAGCGCGCATCTGCCAGCAGGCAGTCCAGCTTGATCCCAGCTATGCTGAGGCGTGGGCCCTGATGGCAATTGCCCAAGCCGAGCTGCGATTCTGGCATGGGAAGGATGCAAACGCGCTGCCCGCGGCAGAGCGTGCACTGTCGATCAAGCCCGACTTACCCGAAGCGCTCTGCGTCAAAGCCCGCTATCTCGAAGAGAAGGGAGATCAGGAAGAAGCAAACCGGCTAATCGATGCCGCTCTTGCTGGTAATCCTGATTCCTTGGAGGTGAACCGGGAAGCGGCCCGAATGCTATTTCGAGAGGGCCGCATCGCCGAGTCGATCCCGTATTTCGAAAAAGCGACAGCCTTGGTCAACTCGGACTATTACAACCCGGCTCTTCTTATGTGCTGCTACGAGGCAACAGGCGACCTGGAGGGACGTAACCGTGCAGCCAAGCTCTCTTTCGAAAGGGCGGAGCGTGCCCTTGCCACTGAGCCGACAAATGGCTCCGCCATTGCCAATGGCGCTTACGCGCTTGCCGTCCTGGGCGAAGTCGACAGGTCTCGCGAATGGATCGAACGAGGGCTACTGCTCGATCCGGACAATCTCAGCATGAGATATAATCTGGCGTGCACGCTCACTGTGGCGCTCCACGACGATGAAGCCGCGCTAGATGTCCTCCAGCACTACTTCGAAATCGTGAATACGGCTCCGCAGATCAAACATACTGAAGCTGACCCCGACTTCATCCGCATTCGTGAAATGCCGCGATTTCAGGCCATGCTTGCTGCAACGAAAGAGCGGCTTGGTATCGCCCCTGAACATTAACGAGAATGTCAGCAACGGGTGGAAGGCTACCCTTTTGGCTACGAGCTCTGGGCCGTTTGAGCGGGCTGCGACTCCTCGGCGATGCAGACCCTGAACACATCGGTCAGGCTGCGGGACGTGTCACTTGGAACTTTGTCCATCAGCGAATCGACGTAATCGCGATAATCGCCGCTCATTCCATCGCGGGCCATCTTCCAGACGGCTCTATATGGGGGATACCCGACTAACCGCTCCAGAGTGGCGACGTCGGAGGCCCAGCTGTTTGCGTCCAGCGTCTTCGCCCGGAACTGCATGAAGCAATCTTCGTATGACCAGAAAACCGCGGCACAAAAGCCATAGAACGACCAGATTCTTGGGTCGCTCATGGCAGCGCAATTCGTGTTCGCCTGCGCCAGCGTTTCGCTCGTGGCGGGGTCTGCCATCTTCAGCAATATCTCGACGTTCCTGCCGGTGCGCGCCTGCTGCATCAGTGACCGCTGGTTGCGGTTGGCCTGGCGGAGCTGAAGCGCCAGGAAAACGAACGACAGAAAGACCGCAATGCCCGAGATCAGTGAACCAACCGCTGCCAGATCGGAAAGTGACATGGATGCTCCCCCCTCGAAACACGCCCGCGTCATTGACGAGTGAAGTTTGAGCCTATGTGCCTGCGTCCGCAATGGGTGGTGGTCTCAGGTGATTGTCGCAACACTTTACCAGTTGAGCGGTGAGGTGGTGCGATGGCGAAGTGCCGGACCAGTGAGCTCCTACTGGGCGGCTTTTTGCATCCCGAGACGCTCCTTCGCCGCCGTGAGCATTTTCTCGAATCGCGGATCGTCGCGGATCGGGCCGAGATCGGGGTCAACCTCCAAGTGGCGGAGGTGCATCGGGCTTTGCAGCTTCTCAAAGAAGGGCTGAAAGGTTTTGACCGCTTCGTCGATTGCGTCGTGGTCTTGGATGAGCGCGCAACCAAGATTGTAGCGCATGACGAGATTGTCCGGATCGAGGAACAGCGCGCGCCGAATCCACTCCAGAGATCTCTCTTTTTCACCAAGCATTGCCAGCGCGTTAGCGCCGGC
>DATLKS010000184.1:0-3308 GCA_035538255.1 Terriglobales bacterium | reverse complement strand
GCCCTTCTGCTTTGTCAGCAGCGGACTCGGCTGTTGCGGGCAGCGCCAATCTCCCATTCAAGGTCGTAATGCCTTATGCTGGCGCTACGGTCACAGGTCTGACTAAACTGCTGTACGAGGTCCGGCCTCAATCCCTTAGCTTGTGACCTGTTCCGCTCCTGTTTCCAAAAGGGTATATCTGCCCATCAACAAACCTGCCAACTGCTGTTCGAACTTCGCAACCAACAGCAGATTCCTCAGCCCCAAATTCAGCCGTAGGGCAATGCACGAGCACGGTCGCGGGTTCGGATCACAGTTCTTGAGAGGATTCTGGTCGAGCCAGGCCAAAACGACCCGCTCGGATTTCCACCAAACCTTACGATTTTCGACCTCATTCCAGACACTTTCTCATTGTGCTTTTCGCCTTTCTTTCGCATAATGGGCTGATCTGGAATCGGCATTCGTGGGAATCGCATACTCGCAGCTCAATTCGAGGCAGAAGCAGGCAGCTAACCACGTCTTCGGGCCGATGCTGGTGCTGGCCGGCGCGGGAACGGGAAAGACCAGTGTGCTGGTGCATCGGATTTCGCGGTTGATTCTAGCCAAGCATGCTCGGCCAAACGAAATAAGAGCTTTCACCTTCACGCATAAAGCTGCGCGCGAGATCCGCTCCCGGGTAGCCAGGTCGTCGGCCGGAATCGCTGCCACCGGGCTGAAGGCTTCCACGTTTCACGGCTACTGCTATCAACTGTTGCGTGAGGCGGGGGAAGACTTTCAGTTGCTCGATCAATTCGAGCTGTGGGCGTTTCTGCGTCAGCGCGTTGCTGATTTGCCGCTGAATAAGTTTCTACGCGCGGCCAATCCGGGCCGCTTCCTGAAAGATCTGCTTGCCTTCTTTGACCGCTGCTCCGACGAGCTGGTTACGGCGAAGACTTACGAGGGCTATGTGGCGCGAGTGATTGCCGGCGAACTTCCTGCACCGCGAGTTGCAAAGAAGAAGCAGGCCGAGACGATGAGCCGCGACGAAATCTTTGAACGCTGCCAGGAGATCGCGTCGATCTTCAATGTAATCGAGGATTTGCTTGCACGCAATCGGCTTCATACGTTGGGCGCATTGGTCACGCGCGCCACTTCCCTTTTGCGCAGCGATCCTCAATTGCTCGACCGCGAACGCCGCAGCTCACGATTTCTGCTCGTGGACGAATTCCAGGATTCGAATCACGCACAGATCGAATTAACGCGCATCCTGGCAGGTGGCGAGCAGAACGTCTTTGCGGTCGGAGATCCCGATCAGGCGATCTATCACTTTCGCGGGGCGTCGAGCGCGGCGTTCAACGAGTTCGTAAACGTTTTCGAAAAGCTGGAGCGGAAGAATCTTATCAACCTGGCCGAGAATCAACGATCGACGCAGAACATCCTCGACTGCGGCTACTCGGTGATCAATCGCAATCCTGGACTGGCGGAACAAGGAAGCCGCTTGCATTTCGATCGCGAAAAGCTCATGTCCGCCCGCAGCGAAGAAGAGCGGACGCGCGTTACAGGGTTACTGTTCGGCGCCGAGCCCGCCGACATCGTCGTCTATCGCGACTATCTCCAGGAGTGCGCTGACATTGCCGAACGCATTCTGGATATGCATGCCAGCGGCGCGCGCTGGAGCGACTGCGCAGTACTGTTCCGCAGTCATGCGAACGCCGAAGGACTGGTCGAGGAACTTGGCGCGCGCTCTATTCCATTCGAAGTCCAGGATACCGACTTGTTCGAAAGCGACGCCCTGCGCGATCTCGTGGCCTGGCTACATGGTGTAGTATCGCGCAACAGAGACGTGAGCCTTTTTCGTCTCGCGCTGCGCGATGGTGCAGGCGTTGATCTTAGCGAGCTGCATGCCAAACTCTCTGCGGTGCCGCGCGGAACGAAGGTGGCCAAAGTTCTTGAAGAAGCCACCGGCGGTCCCGAACTGCTGAGCGTTCTACAAGCGTTTGCCGAACAACACACGATAACGCAAACCGATCTGCTGCAGACAATCCATGCTGCCGCCGAGGTGCTGGGGATCTCGCGCAATACGATCCAACTCACGCGCTTCGTTGAGTTCGCCATCAGGTGGCATGGTGGCCGGCTCTGCGCAAGCAGAAGTCTGTCGGAGTTCCTCGAATTTCTCGATCTCTACCGAGAAGGCGGAGGAACCTTGGCGCTATCGCCGCCGGAACGTCCAGAGGACGAATTCGCCAACCTCTCACCAGAAAACGGCGGCGAGACTCGCGATGCCGTGAAGCTCCTTACTGTTCATGCGGCCAAGGGGCTGGAGTTCAAGAACGTGTTCGTCCTTCGAGTGGTGATGCCATCGTTCCCCACAAATTACAAGGAAACTCTCTTCGAGTTCCCACGCAATCTCAGCCCCGGAAATTATCGCGTGGATAAGACTGACGACCAGATTCATCGGGAGGAGGAACGGCGGCTTTTTTACGTCGCCGTGACGCGCGCACGGGACACGCTCAGTTTATACGGCAAGCTACGGAGCAATGGCAAAAAGAAGAAGGACGAACTTCCGCTCACCTATTTGCGAGAACTAAGTGAAGACAAATCTCTCCAGCAAGCGGTCCGTATACGCGATGCGGTTCTCGCTTCCAGCGCGGCAAAGGCGATGGAAGCGCCTGGCTGGGTCCCAATGGCAGCCGTTCCGCGCGCGTGTTCCATTGAACTTAGCGCCTCTGCCATCGAAGCCTATGCGACCTGTCCTTTGAAATTTGCTCTGCAAAAGCGCTGGTGCCTTCCCGAAGAGCCTTCGGCAGCATTGCAGTATGGCGCTGCTATGCACTCGGCGCTAAAAGACTTCTATGAGGCTGGCATGCGGGGAGTGGATCGCACGGCAGAGGAGACGGTTGAGATATTCCGGCGTGAGTTCGAGCTGGCCAAGATCGATGAAGATCTGCAGAGGCAGCTCTACGAGCGTCAAGGCGGGGAGCAATTGCGACAGTTCATCGCCCTGCGTGCGCGCGAGCCGAAACCGCACGTGCTCACGACCGAAAAGTCATTTCGCTTCGCCATCGAGAACGTGATGATAAACGGCCGTATTGATCGTGTCGATCGCCTTGAGAGCGGCGGCGTGCTTGTGGTTGATTACAAAACCGGTCTGCCCAAGAGCAGTCTGGACGCGCGAACCAGCATTCAATTAGGTCTCTACGGGTTGGCGGCGCGGCAAGCAGGACATCAGGTCGAAAAGATGATGTTTTACAACCTGGAAGACAACACTGCCGCAGAGACTGATCGCATCGACGAAGATCAAATCTACGAGAAGGTGCTCAAGGTAGCAGACGGGATTATGAGCGGCGACT
>DATLKS010000183.1:0-2026 GCA_035538255.1 Terriglobales bacterium | reverse complement strand
TGAGGCCGGTCTGGTGCCGCAATCCGCGTCCAAAGCCATTCGCGAGCGCGGGGATTTTGATTTAGCTCGCATTCAGGCGCTTGAAGCGGAGGTGAAGCACGATGTGATTGCCTTCACCACTGCGGTCGCAGAGAAAGTCGGCCCGGAGTCGCGCTGGCTGCACTTTGGTCTGACGTCCAATGACGTGGTTGACACTGCCCAGGCTCTCCAGATTCACGAAGCCTCGCTCATCATCCGAAATGATCTGGAAGCGCTGAAGACGGTTCTAAAGCGCCGCGCGTTCGAATTCCAGAACACGCCAACCATTGGACGCACTCACGGCGTCCACGCGGAACCCACAACGTTCGGACTCAAGCTGGCCAATTGGTATTCCGAAACAGAACGTAACATCGCCCGCTTTGAGCACGCGGCTGAAGACATGCGCGTCGGCAAAGTGTCCGGCGCTGTCGGCACTCTGGCTCATCTAAGTCCGGAACTGGAAGAGAAAATCTGCGCGAGACTTGGCCTTAAGACAGCAGCGATTTCCAGCCAGGTAATCCAGCGTGATCGCCACGCATTCTTCGTCGCAACTTTGGCTGTGATTGCGAGCACTCTGGACAAGATCGCCACGGAAATTCGCCACTTGCAGCGGACTGAGGTGCGCGAAGCCGAAGAATACTTCAGCGAAAAACAGAAGGGCTCATCAGCGATGCCGCACAAGCGCAATCCGATTACCGGCGAACAGATCAGCGGGCTGAGCCGCGTGGTTCGCTCGAATGCGCAGGCGGCGCTCGAGAATGTAGCGCTCTGGCATGAACGCGATATTTCTCATTCTTCGGTGGAGCGTATCATTCTGCCCGATTCAACGATTCTGACCGATTACCTGCTGCACAAGACCACGACTTTGATCGACACACTGCTTGTATATCCGAAGCGCATGCTGGAGAACCTTGAAGCCAGCGGCGGGCTGATCTTCAGTGGACAACTGCTGCTCGACTTATCCGAATCCGGAATGTCAAGAGAAGATGCGTATCGACTCGTGCAAAAGCATGCAATGGAAGCGTGGAAAAACGGCACGAACTTTCGCGAAGCCGTACGCGCCGACTCCGAGATTCGCAGTAAGCTGTCAGACCGGCAGCTCGAGCAAGTCTTTGATCTGGACCGACAGCTTGGGAACGTGGACAAGATATTTGAGCGCGTGTTTTCTCCACGCAGCCCTGAAGACCGTTTTCACCATCGAGTCGAGGAGCTCACGGAGAGAAGATAAGACTGTGACTTCAATCTTATGCAGCCAACAAGTCTGAGCGACGTTGCCTGACGCGCGCAACCACTGAGAAGTAAATCGCGCGTGCGCTTCCCTTTCTGAGCCTGCGAAAGAACAGTGACCGAGCTTCATGGCGACTGAGTCGACCGGCCAGGTAAGCGCGGTAGAGATCCCCGCCCAGCAACTCACCCAAATGATTCGCCAGCAGAGCCGTCGATGTCTCAGTTCCCGTTAACAGTTCCTCCAGCAACGCGGGCCTGGTCGCATAGCTGCGGGCATGTAATTCATAATCGCGATGAAGCACTACACTATCGAGTAAGCGCATGCACTCCCGATATCGGAGACCGGTGCTGGCCTCCACCTCTTCGCGCGCGCCTGCATACATGGAAAATAAATCTTCTTCCTCGTTCAGCAGATGCGAGGGATAGAGAACGCGCGCGCCGAAATGCACGAGCGCTTCTTCCATGGCGCGCAGATAAATATCCTCTTCAACGCTGCGGCCTGAGGCTTGATCGACTTCGCTGAAGTCGCGACACGCGTGATGAACGAAGCAGGCGACATCCTTTGTTGCCGATTGCATTCGCAACCGATGAACGAGGAGCAAATTTAGTTCCGGCACGTAGCAGCTGCCGCGCTCCACTATTTGCGACAGCACGTCGCGGCAGCGCGCGTATGGCAAATGCCTGCGCTGCATCATCCTTTCTGCGCTCCGAATCACGCCAACGGTAACTACTTCAGGGTAACAATCGACAAAATACCGCGATCCCTCATCCTCTTCTGGAT
>DATLKS010000182.1:0-2079 GCA_035538255.1 Terriglobales bacterium | reverse complement strand
GGTAAGTGAGCGGCGCGAACGATACCCCCCGCGCCTATGACGATGATCGGACGAACCTGCTTTGGGCGCGGTTGCCGGACGATTTGGATGGCTTCGAGAATTCGCGTGTGGAGGTCTTCGGTGGCGTGAGAATTTGACATTGGTCGTTCTCGTTAGAGGCTGCCAACTGCCAATAGCACAATAGCGACGGTAAGACTGGCCATGCCAGAGCCCAGCAGCAGTTTTGCAGAGCGCGAGGCTTGCTGCCACTCTCCTGTCATTGCTCCCGCCAACGTCGCTGTCATAATCATGAATATCTGTAGCAGACCCCATCCGACGGATGTCCCCAGCGTGCCAAGCAAGCTTGCGCTCATTCCGTAAAGAGCAAACGCTCCCATCCAGAGAACGCCCATCAGGCAAGACCACACGAGATCCGGTGGTGCGCGTCGGAACAAAGGCCAGGTCCGGTTCTTGAAGAGTAGCGACAAACTGTAAGCAGCGTTAGGAAGAAATCCTCCCGCCAATCCGATCGGCCAAACTGCATAGGCGCTGTGCATGGGCTGATTTCCAAAGCGGACCGCCGTCTGTGCGATATCTTGCCCAAAGGCAAACGAGTAATTGAGCATGGGAGCCATCAGGCCACACAACACGGCAACCGAGATGGCGGCCGGATAGGACCGATACGATGCGCTCTGAGGAACGCCGCTTGCGCGCTCTTTGATTTGGCCACCCCACGTGGTCAATGCGATGCCGATCACCATGATAGCCACGCCGCAAACAATCAGCTGAACAGCGTGTTCTTTGGCTATCGCCCTTTGCTGAGCGAAGAGCGGAACCAGCGTTCCCAAAACCGCACCGAGGCCAATAATAATGGCATAAGCGATACCCAATCCCAGGCGCTTCACGGAGATGCCGAAGAGAATTTGCGCGACTCCCCAACCCGCACCAAACAAGATCGGGACGGCGAGTTGGCGCAGAGACAGCGTACGGTAAGTCTCGAAAAGCCTATCCACCAAACTAATAGCGAGCATCCAGGGAAGTATCACCAGTGAGACCACGCTGAAAATGAGCCACAAATTCTCCCATCGCCATGAGCGCACAAATTTCATCGGCAGCATGCAGGTACCGGACATGAGGCCAGCGACCAGGGTGAGCGAAACCGCAGTCTGCAGAGAGTGTCCCATCAGCCGGCCTTGCCTGAAGTCAATTTCAAATCGCACGATGCGCCGGGTTCCTGGGGTGTCTTGTAGCAGCCGTCGGCTAAAACTGCCGGAATGACGAAGTGGTCGCGCAGGTGCGGAATGTGCTCGAGGAACAAGACTTCGTGTGCCAGCGCGATGTGGTTGAACAGGACAAGGTGTTGGTGCAATTGACCCATGTCCCCAACATGCGGCACGATCGGAAGCGAAAATCTCTTCGCAAGAACGCTAACGGTGAGAAATTCGCTCACTCCCGCCAGTCTCGTGCAGTCGGCTTGAACGTAGTGCAGGGCCCCTGACTCGAAGAAGTTCTTGAACACGATTCGATTAGGAATATGCTCGCCCGCGGCGATCTTGACCGGTGTTATTTCACGAGCCAGTAAAGCATGCCCATGGAGATCGTCAGGGTGAGTAGGTTCCTCGATCCACAACGGCTGAAAATCTATCAGCTCGCGGCACATGCGCATCGCGACTGGCAGGCTCCAGCGTTGGTTGGCATCGAACATGAGAGTCCCCGATTCGCCGACGCATTTCCGTAACATAGCCGCGCGACGTAAATCGCGACCCTCATCCTGCGATCCCACTTTGAGTTTGAATGCCGTAAATCCCGATTGCAGCGCGCGAGCCGTTAAGTCCCGCACCTTTTCATCGTCATATGCCATCCATCCAACCGACGTATCGTAGCCGGGATAACCAGTCTGCAGAATAGGAAGGCGGCGGCTGCGGCTTGGAAGTTGGCTTACAAGCAAATCAAGAGCATCTTGTTCACCCAACACGTCTTCCAGATAGCTGAGGTCCAGAAGGCGAAGGACTTCTGCGGGAGTAAGCTCAAGGAGCAACTTCCACAATGGTTTCCCGCGGCTCTTGGCCCAAAGATCGAAACAGGCATTTGTTATGGACG
>DATLKS010000181.1:0-2527 GCA_035538255.1 Terriglobales bacterium | reverse complement strand
ATACAATGCTGCCATGCACGAGATACGAACAAAGCGGCTAATTCTGCGAAAGGCCCGCGAAGGCGATCTCGATGCCATTCATTCCGTGCTGAGCAACCCCGAGGCGACAGCCTATTGGTACGAGCCACCACACTCTACCGTGAAGCAGTCACAGGAGTGGCTAATCTCCATGATCCAGATCCCGGAGCGCACCGGCGAAGACTTCATCGTGGAGCATGAGAGCCGTGTTATCGGGAAGGCTGGTTTTCACGCATTTCCCCTGATTGGATTTATTCTCCATCCGGATGCCTGGGGTCAGGGTTTCGCGCGGGAGGCGCTGGCTGCCATTATTCAGAGAGCTTTCGAAGTGCACCAACTCGCGTTCATCGACGCGGATGTCGATCCCCGAAATGAGCGATCGTTGCGTCTGTTGAAGAGCCTGCATTTTCAAGAAGTCGGTCGTGAGAAACGAACCTGGAACGTCGACGGTCGTTGGTGTGATAGCGTCTACTTGCGCCGCGTGCGTGCTTAAGAGCGCGCACCTCCCGCACTTGGCCGAATGCCGACCTTCCGGTTTCGGGCGCCAATTGATCAATTCTGCCGTTTAGTCAGAATTCATACTACCGGCAGGTTAGTTCGCCATTCCAAGGCTAGGGCTCGGAAACTTCGATACCATCGGGAGCAGCTTTGATAATTTTTGCATCAAAGGTGTGAAAGGATCCGTAGCGGCTCGACGATGAGAGATGGAGAGCGTCCGCGAAATCCATGCCGGTCTCTGTCCACGCGAGCGCCTGAGCGGCAACATCGGGGCTTTCGAGCGTGACACCTGGCAGGCCGGCAAAGCTTCGAAGAGCGTTGACGATGTCCATGCGCGCATACTCGTAGCCGCTGCGCAACACCCATTCGGCTTCAAGCAGAACGGTACTGGCGACAAAGATGTCGCCCCCTTCGATCAGCGCTTTCGCCTTGGCGTATTGGTCTGGGTCGTCTTTCGTCAGGAAACGGATGAGGACGTTTGTATCAATGGCGCGCACGACGCTTGGCTTCCCGCGCAACCGCGTCATCCATTTCTTCGATGGATTTCGCCTTACCTTGATAGGCTAGGATCCCCGCGACCTGAGCGATACTGGTTGGGGTGAAAAGTGGGATGGGCTTTAGGAGAACGCCATCGTCCGTATCTTCAACCACAAGCTTGGTGCCGCTGTCCCAATGTCTTCGGTCGCGAATGACCTTCGGCAAAATGACTTGGCCCTTTGTCGACACGATCGTGGTGAGCTTTTCCGCAGACGGCATGACGAATTTTCTTCCTAGTAAGATCCATGTAAGATTGCTTAGATCCAGGGTAGTGTCAAGGATGGCACTTGGTCGTGCGCTGCCTCCTCGGCGCAATTCGTCCTCAAACCGAACCGCCACCGAGACCGACCGCCACCGGACCGCGAACCGATAGAAACGGAGCCGATCGGCGCGACCTGGCCGTGAGCGGAATGTCCGCTTCGGTTTGCCGGAGCGTCGTTGCAGACATGAGGCGTTCTGTTACGGTCTCGAAACTGAGGGCCGCATAAATGCATTTTCATCTGCCCAAACCACTGCACGGCTGGCGTGAGTTTGTCGGCGAGGTGGGCATTATTGTGTTGGGCGTTCTGATCGCGCTGGGGGCGGAGCAGGCGGTCGAAGCAATCCACAACGGGAGTGAAGCGAACGACGCGCGAAACGAAATCAACGCCGAAATAGTCACCGACATCACCCGCTTGAAACAACGGGTCCTAGCCGACCAATGTGTCGATGCGCGGCTCTCCGAGATCGATCGCATCGTCGATGCGGCGGAAGCTGATGGGATGATCAAGCGGCCGCCATGGATCGGTCGACCGCCTTTCTACGGCATCGAGAGTGAACGTTGGGACGCCGCGTCGCAAAGCGGCCGCATCAGTCGCCTTCCTTCCAGTTGGCAAGCACAATTCGGCTTCCTCTACACGGCTCTGAGACGTTTCTACTACGTGATAGATTTGGAGCAGCAGGTCTGGTCGCGCCTTGAGGCGTTGGAGGGAGTCGATCATCTGACGCCCGACGGAAAGCTCGCAATAAAGTCAGACATTGCCCAAGCGCGCTACTTCAACTTCCAGGTAAGACAGATTTCAGCCGTCATTTTTCGTCTGAGCGCCGAGCATGGCCTTAGGCCGACGAGCCGGCACGATCCGCCGTTTGGCGTATGCTGGCCGATGTCCACTCCTACCTCGCAAGGGCAGACAAAGGTCGCTGCGCAATCAACTCCTCAGTGGATGGAGCGCATTCGAGCAAGCGATACGAGCGCGCCCAACGTAGGACTGCAGTAGGAGTAGCATTACCCAAAACTCTCGCGCGAGGCCTAGTCTGTTGGCGAATCCACCACGCGGGCGAGATCATGAATGGCCGATTACGGATTGTCGGCTTCACTGCAGCTATAATGCAAAGCCAGACATTCACTCAAAAAGGCTTTGAGAGTCGCAAAGCATGCATTGCAGATATTGGCGGCACCCTTATCTGCATCGGAATGCGTCGGCTGCTGTTGGTC
>DATLKS010000180.1:0-3957 GCA_035538255.1 Terriglobales bacterium | reverse complement strand
GCGTTCTGGTTGTAGTCGAGGAAGACGCCATGCCGTTCCTCTTTCCACCATTTCGAACTCGCCAGCGCGGGCGCACGCCGCTCGACCGCGCGCGACAATGCGACAGCGGCGCGGCGCACTTCGGTAAACGTCCAGCGCGGTTCGATACGCACATTCACGTGCATGCCGCGTGAACCGCTGGTCTTGGGCCAGCTGCGCAGCCCTACTTCTTCGAGCAAAGCCTGCACTTCAAGAGCCACCCGGCACACGTCAGTCCAACTCACCCCCGGTATGGGATCGAGATCGATGCGCAATTCATCGGGATGGTCAAGATTTCCAGAACGAACCGCGTGCGGGTGTAGTTCGATGCATCCGAGATTGACGATCCAGGCCAGCCCAGCCGCATGGTCGACGACGATTTCTTCCGCGGTTCGGCCAGAAGGGAAGGACAGCGTGACAGTTCGCAGCCAGGGAGGCCGCTGAGCAGGCGCACGTTTCTGATAAAATGCCTCTGCCTCAGCGCCGTTGACGAAACGCTTCAAGACAATCGGACGATCACGAATGCCGGCAAGCGCACCGGGTGCAACGGACAGGTAATAACGCAGGAGATCGAGTTTTGAGATTCGCGCCTGCGAGAAATACAGCTTGTCCGGATGCGTGATAACCACTTCACGGCCCTCAATAGAAACCGCCTCTTTCGCTGCTTCCTTCGCCACTACCTCAGGCTACCACCCGATTCTGTGCGATGGAGCTTCATGAATACCTGCCCCGTCTCGCTGTAGACCGGCGCGAGATGGAATGGCGCGTTAACCCGCATACTCTGTCCTCTGCTCAGCACTCTTTACAACGAAATGCCACGCCAGTTTTCTTCTTCTCAAAGCACCTTCAAGCAGGGCATATTGCGCATACAGAAGCATCGCAGAGACAATTCCGAGCTCCAGCGAGGCGAGACTCTCTACGATGCCGCCGCTCATTAGGCCGATGCTGGTTATTTTTTGCATTCCGATGTAGCTGAACATCTCTATGCAGTGCGCCAAAAACACCCAAACAGAGACCATGATTGTCAGTATCGCCAGCTTTTTTATCGACTGCACCTTCACCAGATGGAGCTGCCAGAGGTATAGAAAATGAGCTTCTTTCCGCCACAATGGAGACGAAAGATTTCGTCCTACATCAGCTTTGAGGATTTCGCGAAACTTGCGCGCAAACGCAGCAGCAGTAATCGAGGCCGGAGACCCATTTTCCGTACTTTGCCCAAAACGCGCAAGTTTCCGATTCGGGAATAACCACAAATGCATGCCTAACCTTAGCGACCTCACGAAGGCGACTGCCACCACAACCAGGACGTAGAGCACAAACAACCGCAGCGCCCACCCGGGACTGTACCGAACTGACATTGGATCCCATCCCACCTCTCCGCCTTCTTGCATTCAGCCTCCGATACGCGTGACTGCTAAAACAGAACTGTCGGGTTAGACACCACACGGCTGTCCAGAGTGCCGGGCAACGTTGGACGCATCCTTCGCGGTGTCCACATAGGTACGAGGGACAGGCTGCACTGCGCTATTGCTTCCCGACATGATCGTGGCGAGACGAAAGCCTGACGTGCGGTCCCCTGCACCGAGGCTGCGACTAGAATGTGCGCGAATGAAGGAAAAAAAGCCAAAACGAGCTCGCCCGCAGTTACCCCCGATCAGCGCGGAAATGAAGCAATGGTCCGCGGCCCTTGGCGCGGAACTGCTGCAGTGGCCCAAGGTCACTGTGCGCCCGATGTTCGGTTTCCAATGCTTTTATCGCGATGGGAAAGTCTTCGCTGCACTGCCGAAGACGCGCGCAATCCATACACCTAATCCGTTGATGTTCCGAATGAATCCCATGCCACCCGATCTGCTGGCGCGTGCGAAAAAGGAAGCTCGCATCGACATGGAAAGCAGAACTCCAGGAGCGAAATGGTTTTTATTCGAGTTTCAGTCTGGCGGGGATCTGCGTGACGCGGTGTGGTGGTTGAGTCAGGCGTACGAACGAGCGAAGTAAAGACAGAGAGGGATCCACGGCAGACTATCCCAAAGACTCTGAGCTAAAGCTGTCGGGAAGCAATCTCTGAATCGAGCTGCGTTGTATGCCGTCTGGTCCTAGATAGAAGACTTCGGCGGTGGGCCCGAACTCGTTGATCACTTGCCGGCATGCTCCGCAGGGTGAGCAGGAAACGTCACGATCATTGACCACAGCGAGTGCACGAATTCGCACTTGTTTGGCGCCAAGCGCCGACACAGCAGAGAAAATCGCTGTCCGCTCGGCACAATTCGTCAACCCATAGGAGGCATTCTCGACATTACATCCGTAAAAAATCTCCCCGCTTTCGAGCAGAATCGCTGCGCCGACACGGAACTTCGAGTACGGTGCGTAGGCATTCTCGTAGGCATGCTTCGCGGCGTTGACCAGTTCGTTTTGTTCGTCTGAGGTGAGTGGCTCAGCTTGTCGTGCGCTCATGGAAGGCAGGGAACAGGGAATAGGGTACAGGGAATAGGACGAATCGGCTACGCCTTCCTGCGACGAAGGACGTCACTGCGTGCGAGGAGGTATGGATCGGAACCCTGGCGCATCCTAGCCTGTAACTTCTCCCCTGTTCCCCCGCTCCTACGCGGCCTCGTGCTTCTCCGTGGAAGGCTTCTTGATCGTGCCTTCGTTGGCTTTGCCTTCGCCTCGCGCTGGTTCGCCGCGCGACGCATCTGAGACATCAATGTCTTTGGATCGGTTATTCGCGAGATTTGTGCTTGGTCCCTCTGTAGCCTCGGTCGGAGCTGAAGGATTCAGCTCTCCCGCGCGATTTTCTGGCGTATGCGTCTGCAGCCGTACACGCCCTGGTCCGCTGCTGCCTGGACCAGCTCCGTATTTTTCCGTGCCTTTGCTTTCTTTTTTGCGTTCCTGCGATTCTCGACTTTGCTGCTGGTTTGCTGCCATTGTGTGCTCCTGATGTTGACTCGCTCTTTTAAGTATTGGATGCAACAACGACGGCCTTGTGGTCTTGTTGGGAGTTTCCCAGCAGGGCTGCGCTGCGGCTCTCGTGAAGAGATGCTACAGTTCTTCGTCATGCGAAAGATCCTCTTCCTCTGCTCCTTAACATCCGCCTTTTTGCTGCCCATTGTGGGCTTCGGTTACAAGGTCTCAACTGCTTCGCCTTCCGGCGCGACCGGCGAGAACAGCCGCAAGGGCATCGATGACTTCAATCGCCGCTTCATTGCGGCCTGCCGCTCGCTGGACCACAAAGCGCAGCCGAGTTGTGGGCCGAGGATGGAGTGGATCTGCTTCCCGGAATGGAACCAATGATCGGCAAACCGGCGATTTCTCGATGGCTGAATGGCCTCGACGAGCAGTTGAAGGGCGCAAAGGTTACCCAATGCGAGGTGGACTGGCAGCAGACGAACGTAGCCGGCGGAGTCGCTTACGAGTGGGGAATCAATACGCAGACGGTCTCACTTCCCGACAAGCCCGAACCGTTTAAGAACAAAGGAAAAATAACGCTGATCCTCCACCGCCAGACTGAAGGCGACTGGAAGCTGGCGCTGGAGTCGTGGAATAGCAGTCCGCAGAAATAGAGTTTTGTTAGCTCCTGTTGCGCCGCTCCGCATAGAGCGGGAACTGCTCGGCCAGCTCGAACACCTGATGCCGGATGTGGTCGAGCGTCTTGGCGTCGGAGCGGTGCTCCAACGCTTCGGCGATCCATTGGCCGATCTGCTGCATCTCGGTCTCTTTCATTCCACGCGTGGTCATCGCGGGCGTTCCAATTCGGATTCCGCTTGGTCTCAACGGCGGATTCACGTCGAAGGGAATGGCATTTTTGTTGACGGTGATGCCGGCTTTGCCCAGCGCGTCCTCGGCTTCGCTGCCCAGCATGCCTTTGGCAAAGACGTCGACCAACATCAGGTGAGTATCCGTTCCACCTGAAATGATGCGATAACCGGCGTCTTGCAATGTGTG